>NZ_JBXWQW010000026.1:0-73515 GCF_059612585.1 Ruegeria sp. YKSF57
ATGGCGAAACCAGATCGAACAGCAGAGAGCGGGCTTCGTCTACCGTAATCATTTCGCCTCGTAACGACCGGATTTTCCACCATCTTTCAAAAGAACGCGTATACCGCCGATTTCCATCGCCTTATCGACGGCCTTGGCCATGTCATACACGGTGAGCGCGGCTGTCGAAGCAGCCGTCAGCGCCTCCATCTCGACGCCTGTCTGGCCAGATGTCTTGACCGTTGCCTCGATGCGCACGCCGGGAAGTCCAGGGTCCAGCGTCAGTTCGACGGCAACCTTCGTAACCGGCAGCGGATGGCAAAGCGGGATCAGATCCGGTGTTTTCTTTGCCCCCATAATGCCTGCAAGCCGAGCGACACCCAGAACATCACCCTTTTTTGCGCGACCTTCTGAAATGATTTCAAAGGTTTCCTGCGCCATCTTGATGTGAGCTTCGGCTACGGCCACCCGGTCAGTCACCGCCTTGTCCGAGACGTCCACCATATGAGCGTCGCCCTTGCTATCAAAATGCGTGAGTGACATTACATCGTACCTCGCACCAGAGGGTTGGCCAGCAGACTGCGCGTCGCCTCGGCAACATCTTCCTGGCGCATCAGGCTTTCCCCGATCAGAAAGCTGCGCGCACCATAGCGGGCGATATCGGCCAGATCCTCTGGCGTGTTCAGGCCGCTTTCACACACAATCATCCGGTCGACCGGAACAAGTTTCGACAATCTGCGCGTCGTATCAAGAGTGGTCTCAAAGGTCTTGAGATTGCGGTTATTTATTCCGATCAACGGGCTTTTGAGGTCGGTCGCACGCTCAAGTTCCGCCTCATCATGCACCTCGATCAAAACGTCCATGTCCCAATCAAAGGCGGTCTGTTCCAGCTCTGCCGCCTGCCCATCGTCGACCGAGGCCATGATGATCAGAATACAGTCCGCCCCAAGCGCCCGTGCTTCGGCGACCTGATAGGGATCGTACATGAAATCCTTGCGCAATGCGGGCAGGTCACATGCAGCACGTGCCGCCGTCAGGTATTCCTTTGCACCCTGAAAGCTGGGCGTATCGGTCAACACCGACAAACAGGACGCCCCGCCGGCTTCATACGCCTGAGCCAGGGAAGGAGGATCGAAGTCTGCACGGATCAACCCTTTGGATGGACTTGCTTTTTTGATTTCGGCAATCAACCCGTACCCGGATCGGGCCGCAGTTGTCAGCGCCTTGGCGAAACCGCGAACCGCGTCGGCATCACGTGCTTCGGCCTCGACCTCTTGCAGAGATTTTCGTGCTTTGTCAGCGGCAACTTCTTCAAGCTTATAGGCTTTGATCTTGTCCAGTATCGTCTCGGTCATGCGCCTTCCTGTGTAATTCGGGCCAGTGCGGCGGTCTTTTCCTTTGCCTTGCCGCTGTCGATGCTCTCAGCCGCCATGGCAACGCCGTCGCGCAAGTCGCTAACCTTGTCGGCCACAACCAGTGCCGCAGCCGCGTTCAGCAACACCGCGTCGCGATAGGCCGAGGGTGCGCCATCCAGAAGCGCGCGGAAGGCGACTGCGTTCTCCTCTGGCGTGCCGCCAAGGATGTCTTCGAAAGGGTGTACGGCAAGCCCGGCATCTTCGGGATGCAACTCAACATCCTTGACCGCCCCGTCCTCCAACGCGGAAACCCAGCTGACACCGGTAATGGTCAACTCGTCGGTGCCGTCCGAACCGTGAACCAGCCAAGCGCGCTCTGCCCCCAGAACGCCAAGCGTTTCGGCCATGGGGCGGATCAGGTCGCGGCTAAAGGCCCCGGTCAACTGGCGCTTGACGCCTGCAGGGTTGGTCAAAGGACCCAGAATATTGAAGATTGTGCGTGTGCCCAGTTCCTGCCGGGTTGGCATCACATTGGCGATCGACGGATGGTGCATGGGTGCCATCATGAACCCGATCCCGACCTCATTCAACGCTTTTTCAACAACTTGCGGACCAACCATCACGTTGATGCCCAACTGTCCCAACGCATCCGCCGCACCCGATTTCGAGCTGAGATTGCGGTTTCCGTGTTTGGCGACCGTCACCCCCGCGCCAGCTACGACAAATGCGGTGGCCGTCGAGATGTTCAGAGTACCCTTGCCGTCACCCCCGGTCCCCACAATGTCCATCGCGCCCTGGGGCGCTTTTACGGCGTGGCATTTCGCTCGCATCACGGCGGCGGCGGCGGCGTATTCATCCACCGTTTCGCCCCGGGTGCGCATGGCCATCAGCAGGCCGCCGATCTGGCTGGGCGTGGCCTCACCTTCGAACAGGATGGAAAAGGCGGCCTCGGCCTCGGCCCGGGTCAGGGCGCGGTCGGCGGCCGCCCCGATCAGCGGTTTCAGCGCATCGCTCATGCAGGGACTTTCATTTCTTTCAGGAAGTTTTCGAGCAAAGCATGACCATGCTCGGAGGCAATCGATTCGGGGTGGAACTGTACGCCGTGGATCGGCAGTTCCTTGTGCTGAAGGCCCATGATGGTTCCATCTTCGAGCTCGGCGGTGATTTCCAGGCAATCCGGCAGGCTTTCGCGCTCGACCACCAGGGAATGATACCGCGTGGCTTCAAACGGAGAGGGCAGGCCAGCAAACAAACCCTTGCCGGTGTGATGCATCATTCCCATCTTGCCGTGAACGATTTCATGGCAACGCACCACCTTGCCGCCAAAAGCCTGACCGATTGTCTGATGGCCAAGGCAGACGCCCATCAAGGGTGTTCGTGTTTCCGCGGCAGCTTCGGTGAGGGCGAGACAAATGCCTGCCTGATCGGGATCACAGGGGCCCGGGCTGAGCAAAATGCCCGCCGGGTTCATCGCCATCGCCTCCTGTACATCCAGCGCGTCATTTCGGCGCACGACCATCTCGGCGCCCAACTCTCCGAGATAGTGAACGAGGTTGTAGGTAAACGAGTCGTAGTTGTCGATCAGCAGCAGCATCTTGGTACGTGTCTTGACTTGGGCATATTGGGACTGGCGTTGCGGTCCCGGGCCACATTACAATGTTCGGGACATACATGCTCAGGCTTGTGCGGCAGCGTCAAGGGCACTTACGTCCCTTGCATCCGCGCAGGTCAGGGCCGCATAACGCGGTGAAACCGGAATTGGCGACAGACCAGGATAGGGGCAAGCAGAGATGCAAGGTTTTCTGGGAGGGGTTCTAGTAGGCGCGGCCATGCTGGTGGGCGCGGGGGTTTATCTGTCGCTGACGTCTCCGATGGCGCGCAACCCCGAAGTGGGCAGCGTCACACCGGTCCCCGCTTCGGTCGAGCAAGCATCAACAGACGAGACGGTGGACAAGGCCGGGGCGGATGCCGATGTGGTGGAGCTTGCACCGCGCGCTCTGGACCCCGAGCCGGTGGACGACGATAATGTCACGGTTCTCGAAGAGACAGACAAAACGCCGATTTCACGTCCGGAACTTGCAACAGATACCAATGCGATCACCTCGCCGGAGATTTCGACAGACGTCGCCGTAAACGTTGCGCCGGTGGCCCCGGTCGAACCGGTCCAGCCGGCTGCCCTGCCAACATTCCCCCAGCATGACGTCGAGTTGGTTCAGGTTGATGAAAGCCCTGCGCAGCCGTCGCCTGCAAAAGCACCTGAGGTGGCGGAAATTCCGCCGCGACAGAATGATATTCCCGCACCATTGTCTGTTCCGACAGCAGAGACTGAGTTGCCCGAGGCCGACACCGAAGTGGCGGCCCTGCAGCCGGAAAACGCTGAGCCCGACTTTTCTGCAGAACAAATAGAGCCGGAACAACAACCGGTACCTGAAACGCCCGATCTCCCCAAGGTGCGTGAGTTACCGCAGATCGGAGGCGATGATGCGGCCTCTACCGCGTCAGGCGTGGGCACTCCGGTGGTTCCGCTGACTGAACGGGACGACGAACCGCAACAACAGTCCGACGGAGCAACGGCGCAGGAAGCGGCCGGTCCACCGATCGAGGAATATGCCGCTGACTTTGAAAATCCGGGCGGTCGGCCGTTGATGGCAATCGTTCTGATCGACGATATCGGGTCCTTGGGTGCCGAGGCATTGGCGGACTTTCCCTATCCACTTACCTTTGCGATCAGCCCGGTCGATCCGGAAGCCAGTGAAAAAATGGCCCTTTACCGGACGGCCGGTTTCGAAGTCATGATGATGACCGATATGCCACTGGAAGCGACCGCAAAAGATGCCGAGGTTTCGCTGGCGGTCTGGCTTGAAACCTTGCCCGAAACGGTCGGCATTCTCGAAGGCACGTTGACCGGTGTCCAGGGCAACCGGGACCTTGCCGAACAGGTCACGGCCATTGCGGGCGGCACCGGGCGCGGAGTGGTCATGCAGGACAATGGCTTGAACACCGCACAGAAACTTGCGGCGCGTAACGGCGTTCCCTCGGCAGTGGTGTTCCGGGATTTTGACGGTGCGGGTCAAGAGCCCAAGGTGATGCGGCGTTTTCTGGATCAGGCGGCATTCCGGGCCGGGCAGGAAGGTTCCGTGATCATGTTGGGTCGGGTGCGCCCTGACACCATCTCGGCGCTGGTGCTTTGGGGCCTCCAGGACCGCGCGAGCCGGGTTTCTCTGGCGCCGGTCTCAGCGGTTCTGAAAAGCGGGGCCGGGGGGTGATGCAGGGCTGGCGGGTGCTCTCAATTCTTTGGTGAATTCACGGCTCGCAATTCGACGCACAGTGCCGTTGCGCCCGGATCCAATGCAACGTCATCGTTCGGTTCAAGAACGAAGGACCCGGACTTCAGTTTGATACTGCCTATGCCAGCCTGCCCCGAAACCATATACACCCCACAAGGGTGGTCCGGAAAACGCAAACGCTCCGGCCCACTGTGACACGTGACGCGGGGACAAAGCCGGGTGGGGTCAAAGATCAGATTGAAGTTTCGTACCGGCCCACTCCGCAGCCTTCCGCAAAGTTCAATATCACCTGAAAAAGTGAGCGGCGAAAAAGGTGGCGCAGGCAGGTTCCCCTGTACGCCTTCCAAGACCATACCGGCGCCCGAGACAACCGTGAGAATGCGGTGCAGGCCCGGAAAAACCGAAAACGGCCCGTCCCGGTCGACCTCAGCCAGGCTCAGCCGCCAAAGCAGGTGACCGTCCTGATTACCGCGCGCAATTTCATGCGTGATGCCACCACCATTTTTCCACCGCGACGTAACGTACTGATCTGGCGTGAATATCTGCATGCCCAAACCGGATGTCACCGGTTGCCATTACCCGTGAACCGGGACGCGTCTGCAGCAGCGCGGCGGATCGCGTTGGATTTGTGCACGGTTTCCATATATTCCGCCTCGGGGTCGCTGTCATAGACAACACCACCGCCTGCCTGGATATAGAGCTTGCGATCCTTCACGATGGCGGTACGCAGGGCGATGCACATATCCATGTCGCCGCCAGCCGAGAAATAACCGACCCCGCCGCCATAGATGCCGCGCTTTTCCGGCTCCAGTTCGTCGATGATCTCCATCGCGCGCACCTTGGGCGCACCGGAGACGGTGCCTGCAGGCATTCCAGCAAAAAACGCATCCAGCGCGTCTTTGTCCTCGGCCAGTTCACCAACGACGTTCGACACGATGTGCATCACGTGGCTGTAGCGTTCGATGATGAACTTTTCAGTCGGGCGAACTGTGCCGATCCTGGCGACGCGTCCGGTGTCGTTTCGACCCAGATCCAGCAGCATCAGGTGTTCGGCCAGTTCCTTTTGATCCGCCAGCAGATCGGCCTCGAGTGCGCGGTCCTCCTCGGGGGTGGCACCGCGGGGGCGGGTGCCCGCGATGGGGCGGATGGTCACCTCGCTGCCAAAAACCCGCACAAGGATCTCGGGCGATGCACCGATGACCTGAAAGCCGCCAAAGTTGAAATAGAACATGAAGGGCGACGGATTGGTGCGCCGCAGCGAACGGTAGAGCGCAAAAGGAGGCAGCGGGAATTCCTGTGTCCAGCGCTGCGCCGGAACCACCTGAAAGATGTCTCCTGCGCGGATGTATTCCTTGGCCTTTTCGACCGCCTCCATATAGCCGGATTTGGTGAAATTCGACACCGGCGGAGCGACTTCCTGTGCGTCGCCCAGATCACGCGTTTCGGCGGGCATGGCGCGCTCCAGATCGCGAACCGCGTCCATCACCCGCTCGGCGGCCTGGGCATATGCTGCCTTGGCGGTTTGCCCCTCGCTGATCCATGCGGGCGAGACCACCGTGACTTCGCCCTTGACTCCGTCGAGCACCGCCACAACCGAAGGGCGCATCATCACCGCGTCCGGCAGACCCAGCGGATCGGGATTTACGTCCGGCAGATTTTCGACCAGACGCACCATGTCATAACCCAGATAGCCGAACAGACCCGCCGCCGCCTGTGGCAGGTCATCCGGCAGGTCGATGCGACTCTCGGCCAACAGGGCGCGCAGGTTGTCCATCGGGTTGCCGTCCTGCGGATCAAAGGCATCCGCATCAAAGCGGGCCGAACGGTTCAGCGCGGATTGCTGACCATGACAGCGCCAGATCAGGTCCGGTTTCATACCGATGATGGAATAACGCCCGCGCACCTCTCCACCCGTCACGGATTCAAGCATGAAGGCGTCTTTCTGCGCGCCAGTCAGCTTGAGCATCAGCGACACAGGCGTGTCCAGATCCGCGGCCAGCCTGGCATAGACGACCTGATTTTCGCCGGCCTCATAGGCGCGCGCAAAGGTTTCGAAGTCGGGGGTCAGGGCCATGTCAGTCTCGTGTCAGAAATTGGATTGCACGGCATTCAGGGCGCGTTGATCCAGCGTCGGACGCGCGCGGGTCTGAGCGTCGCGCACATAGATGTCAAAGACGTTTTGCGCCAGCGCCTGATTGAGCTGTTCGCCCAACGCCGCACGCATCTGTTTCAGATCATCGGTGTCCGCTGGTGGCAGGACATCGTCAAGCCGCACGATCAGGGCGGTACCGGCGCCAGAAAGCACACGCAGTTCACCCGGCTCCATCTCGAATACCTGATTCATAAAATCGACCGGAGTTCCGTCCAGATAGGCGGAACGGGTCAACCCGTTTTCAACCCGGAACGGCAGGCCGATGGCGGCGAAATCTCCGTCGGTCGCTAGCTGTGCCAGCACCGTGTTCGCCTGCTCTCCAAGAACCTTGGCGGTTTCCGCCTGCACCCACGCAGCTATGACCTTGTCGCGTGCGCTGTCCAGCGGTTCGGGTCTCGGGCCAAGCTCCTCGTCCAGACGCAGCGCAAAGATCGAGCCGTCTTCGAGAAAGGCGATCTCGGGAAAATCACCTTCCTGCACGGCTTCGGCAGCATCGCGGAACCCGTTGTAAGCCGCTACGCCATCGCTGCTTTCTTCGGTCCAGTCAATCTGGCCAAGCTCCATCCCGGTCTCACCTGCCAGCTCCTCAAGCGTTGCTCCGCCCGCCAGCAGGTCATTGATGTCCTCGGATTGCGCCTCTATCTGGCGACGCGCGCGGTCAGCGGCCAGTTCATCGCGCAACTCGGCCTCGGCCTGTTCAAAGGTCACGATCTGTTCGGCCAGTGATCCGTTGATCCGGAACAGCGCCGGGCCGAGATCGGAGGGCAGGGGGCCGACCACTTTGCCGACTTCGGCTGCAAAAACGGTATCGACCGCAGCGCCAAGATCGTCAGCTGTCACGTCGCCCAGATCAATATCGCGTAGTTCCAAGCCTCGATCCTGTACCAGTTGCTCGAAACTCGCACCCCCCACTTCGATCTGGGCCATAGCGCTTTTGGCGGCTTCTTCGTCGCCAAAAACCAGCCGCTCGACCAGGCGGCGCTCGGGCTGGCGGAATTCTGCTTCGCGCTGAGAGTACAGGTTTCGCACCGCATCCTCGTCCACTTCGATCGTGTCCAGCAGCATCTCGGGCGACAGCAGTGCATATGTCAGCCGCTTGGTGCGTGGCAGGGTGAACTGGTCAGGGTTCTCGTCGTAATAACCCTGAACCTGTGCATCGGTCGGCGCAGGAACCGGAGCTTCGAGGTTTTCCGCGCCCAAGGTGGCCATCGTAAAGCTGCGGCGCGCGCCGATGTAATCGACCAGCGTGTCAACCATTGTGTCCGGCATGGTTACCCCTGCCATGACGGCGCCCTGCACCAATGTCCGCGCAGTTTCCTTGCGAATGTCTGCTTCGAACTCCGCCTCGCTCAACCCGACCTGCTCAAGCTGAAAACGATAGGCTTCGCGATCGAAAGATCCGTCGATACCCTGAAAAGCCGGGATCTGAACGATCTCTTTTTGCAGGTTCTCGTCGCCAACCGACACACCCATTTGCGCCACTTCGTTGTCGAGTGAAGCAAGAGCAACGAGACGGGCCAGTGCCAACTGGTCGAGGCCGAGTTCGCGTGCTTGCGACATCTGCATGGGTTGGCCTGTCTGCGCCTCGACCGCGCGAATTTCTCGCTGCAGTTCTCGGGCGTAGGCATCGACCGAGATGGATTCATCCCCGACCTGAGCCACCGTGCGGATCGTGCCGCTGAGGTTGACCGCGCCGAACCCGGCAAGACCCAGCATAAGCAGGCCCATCAGGATCCAGACAAAGGTTTTAGACAAGCTCTTGATGCGCGCGGCCATGATGCCCCCTAGTCTTGCGGCGTTATTCTGCCCTTTTCGTTGCGGCCCTGAATACGACGCGCACTGGCGGGGGGCAAGATCAGAAGGTGACCGCCTGTAACCGCTGGAACAACTGTCCGATCCCGGCCCGATCCAGATTGGCAAACGCGACGCGAACCTGACTTTGGCCCGCGCTGTCGTGGGCAGGCATGAACATGGTGCCGGGCAGCAGCAGAACGCCTGCCTTCCTGACCAGTTCACGTGCCAGTTCGTCTGACGGCATGTCGAAGGGGTGCTCAAGATAGGCGAAATAGGCACCCAGGCCCAGCAATTTCCAGCCTTTATTCTCCAGCGCAGGCATCCCTTCGGTAATCGCGGCACGGCGGTCAAGAATTTCAGCACGTTCACCGGCCAGCCACTGCGACAGGTTCTGCATCCCCCAATGGGCTGCAAACTGACCGATCTGGCTGGGGCAGATCGCAACCGTATCCAGGAATTTTTCGATCTCGGCCAACAAGGCTGGGCTGCTGGCCAAAGCCCCGACGCGATGGCCGGTCAGACGATAGGCCTTGGAGAAGGAATAGAGATGCACCAGCGTTTCGTCCCAGTCGGGGTCGGTGAAAAGGTCGTGCGGTGCGCCGCTGCGGCTGTCGAAATCGCGATAGGTTTCGTCCACCAGCAAGCGAATGCCGTATTCCCTGGCAAGATCGTAAAAGGCGCGCACCAACTCCGCCGGGTATTCGACGCCGCCGGGATTGTTGGGTGTCACCAACGAAATTGCCCGGGTCTTGTCCGTGATCAGCAACCGCGCCTGTTCGGGATCGGGCAGCAAATCATCCCCGGTACGCAGGTCCACCGCGCGAACGCCCGCCATATCAAGCCACATCTTGTGATTGAAATACCAAGGCGTAGGCAGAATCACTTCGTCGCCTTCACCGGTAATGGCGGAAATCGCGGCAGAGAACGCCTGATTGCAGCCGCTGGTGATCGCGACTTGGGTCGCTTTGACAGAGCCGCAATAGTGTTCAGATATCTGACTGGCCAGTTCCGTGCGCAGATCGTCATTGCCCAGAACAGGACCATAAAGGTGGGCGCCATCCTCGTTGATCGCAAACTCGGCCATGGCGCGACGCAATGGTTCGGGTGGAGGGTCGACCGGGGCTGCTTGGCTGACATTGATCAGCGGTCGGTCCGCTGGAAATTCGACCCCTTGTATCCAGCGACGCGCTTCCATGACCGGCGGCGCGAATGTAGCGGCGGTTCGGGTCTGTGTCATTGTGAATCCGTCCTGGAGTGTTTCGGTATGCGCCGATGGTCCAAAAAAACGCGCCCGGTTGGGCGCGTCTCGGTTTCAATCCGTGCCGCGATAGGGCTCGACATATTGCAGGGCCATGTCCCACGGGAAAAAGATCCAGGTGTCCTGGCTTACCTCGGTGATGAAGGTATCCACCATCGGGCGGCCTTTGGGTTTGGCGTAGACGGTTGCGAAATGTGCCTTGGGATACATCTTGCGCACGAGCTCCAGCGTTTTGCCACTGTCCACCAGATCGTCGATGATCAGAACGCCTTCACCATCCCCCATCAAATCGCCATCGGGCGATTTCAGCACTTCGGCTTCACCCTGGGCCTGATGGTGATAGGACTTGACGCTGATCGTGTCGACCGTGCGGATATCCAGTTCTCGGCTGACGATCATCGCGGGCGCCATGCCGCCACGGGTGATTGCCACCACAGCGCGCCACGCGCCGTCATCCGGGCCTTGTCCGTCCAGGCGCCAGGCCAGTGCGCGGGAATCGCGGTGAATCTGGTCCCAGCTTATGTGAAAGCCCTTTTCGTGCGGCAGTCGATCCTTGGCGCTCATGCCGGTTATCCCTTTTCAACATCGGGCGCATCGACGGCCTTCATGCCGACGATGTGATAACCCGAATCCACGTGCAGGTTTTCACCGGTCACGCCGCTGCTGAGATCGCTGAGCAGATAGAGCGCCGACTTGCCTACGTCATCGATTGTTACGTTGCGGCGCAGCGGCGAGTTATACTCGTTCCACTTCATGATATAGCGGAAGTCGCCGATGCCGGATGCGGCAAGCGTCTTGATTGGGCCGGCCGAGATCGAATTGACGCGGATTCCATCCTTGCCCAGATCCTCGGCCAGGTATTTCACCGATGCTTCAAGCGCTGCCTTGGCAACGCCCATGACATTATAATGCGGCATCACCTGTTCGGCACCGTAATATGTCAGCGTTATTGCGCTGCCGCCATCAGTCATCAGCTTTTCGGCGCGCTGCATAACGGCGGTGAAGGAATAGACCGACACGTCCATAGTCAGTTTGAAATTGGCCCGGCTGGTATCGACATATCGCCCGCGCAATTCGTTCTTGTCGGAAAATCCGATGGCATGCACGACAATATCCAGCTGCCCCCATTTTTCACCCAATGCCGAAAAAAGAGCATCGATCGAGTCCTCGTCGCTCACGTCGCAGGGCAGGACAATTTCACTGCCAAGCTGTGCGGCCAGCGGATCGACCCGTTTCTTCAATGCATCCCCCTGGTAAGAGAATGCAAGCTCGGCCCCGGCCTCGGACAAGGCGCGGGCGATGCCCCACGCGATGGATTTGTCATTGGCCAGTCCCATGATGAGGCCGCGCTTGCCGGCCATCAACTGATTTGACATGTTCGGTTCTCCGCCTGTCGTCGCGTTGTGTTGATGTGGTTTATGCCATTGGTCTGATTGCTTCAAGGCCGCTGGCTATTGCTTGAGCGGAGTTCTCGCCGTAGGGTCACCGCCAAGTCGTTCAAGGGGATGGAAATGAGCGAGCGTGATGGCATCTTTGCCGGTGCCGATCCGTTTGAAATAGCGGGCCGGTGGCTGCACGAGGCCGAACAGTCAGAACCGAACGATCCGAACGCGATCGCGCTGTCCACCGTGGATTCGAGTGGCCTGCCGAATGTGCGCATGGTTCTCCTGAAAGATATCGAGCCTGATGCGTTTGTTTTTTATACGAATTATGAAAGCGCCAAGGCGAAGGAACTGGAAACTGCCGGAAAAGCGGCCTTTGTGATACACTGGAAATCACTGCGACGTCAGATTCGCGTTCGTGGAACCATTTCCCGCGAAGAGGGGCCAATGGCTGACGAATACTACGCTTCGCGCTCCCTCAAGAGCAGATTGGGCGCATGGGCCTCGCGCCAGTCGCAACCATTGTCCAGCCGAGCGGCCCTGATGGCAGAAGTGGCGAAGGTGACGGCAAAGCTGGGTCCCAATCCACCGCGCCCTCCGTTTTGGGGCGGATACCGGTTGGTCCCGACTGAAATCGAGTTCTGGGCAGATGGCGCGTTTCGGTTGCATGATCGGTTCGTATGGCGTCGACAGGATATGGTGTCAGAGTGGTTAGTGCAGAGGTTAAATCCATGACGTTTGCGTGTCGTGAAATGCAGAACGCTGAAAAGGCTAGAGTTTTTCAGCTTGAATTTACCAACCAATTCCATACACATCGTCAGCCTATGGGATGGGCAGAAGTCACGTTGGGAAGCAAGTGCCGGAAGATTTGAACAACATGCAACGAGTCCGCGGACACGTAAAATGGTTCGACCCCGCCAAGGGGTACGGATTTGTCGTGTCCGACGCAGGCGGGCCGGATATCTTGTTGCACGTGAACGTACTTAGGAACTTTGGCCAGAGTTCGGTCGCCGACGGGGCGGGCATTGAGATTATGACCCACCGCACCGACCGGGGTGTGCAGGCCGTCGAGGTTGTTGCCATCGCACCGCCCGAACGGGCCGAATCGATGCTGCTTTCCGATTTTGCAGACCTGTCGCCCGATGCGATTGAACAGGCGCCGCTGGAAGCCGCGCGTGTGAAATGGTTCGACAAGGGCAAGGGTTTTGGCTTTGCCAACGTATTCGGTCGTGACGAGGATGTGTTTCTGCATATCGAAGTCCTGCGCCGTTCGGGGCTTTCCGATCTTCAGCCGGGCGAAGCGCTTGCCATGCGGGTGATCGACGGTAAACGTGGTCGAATGGCGGCCCAGGTTCTGGCCTGGGAAGCGGCCGTCGACCATTGATTCCGCGGTGTTGAAGAAACTACTCCTGTTTTTGGGGCTGTTTCTGGCGCTCCGGGCCGAAACCGCGTTGGCGCAATGCGCGCCGACGGTGCTTGACCTCAAGAACGACACCTCTCAGATCCGCTTCAACATCGAACTTGCCGTGACACCTCAGGAACGGTCCAAAGGTCTGATGTTCCGCGAAGAGATGCCGGATCGCTCGGGCATGCTTTTCGTGTTCGACCCGCCGCAACCGGTCGTGTTCTGGATGAGGAATACGTTGATTCCGCTGGATATGATTTTCGTTGATCGAACCGGTATCGTGCAACGGGTTCACGAGAACGCAATCCCCCATGACGAAACCGCGATCTTTGGCGGTGATGACATATATGCGGTGTTCGAAATCAATGCTGGGCTGGCCCGTCGTTATGGAATTTCGCCGGGAACCCGCTTGCGGCACGAAATTTTTTCGGGTGGGCCCGCAATCTGGCCCTGTTAGGTCTTTTCAAATCAGAAACACATCGCTAGGAAGGCGCACGGTCCGGGGCGTGGCGCAGTCTGGTAGCGCACCTGTTTTGGGTACAGGGGGTCGTAGGTTCGAATCCTGCCGCCCCGACCACACTTCAGTCAGAGAGAAGTTCCACCAGTTGCCCGCAGCAGTCGCGCAACTTTTCGATCCAACCTGTCGCTTTCGATCCTGACCCGTGTTACGCCACGATCCTTGCGCGGGATATCCAGAAAAAACTCGGTATCGACCCGATGACCGCCGGATATTTCGGTGACACTCATGCGCATCACGCTTTCCGGCAATTTCTCGGGCGTGCCGTCATATGTGAGGATGAGATAGGCCGTCGTTTGGGGCGGCATCAACTGTCTGCACTCAATTGAGGTGCGGCTGGGGCGAAGAATTCTTTCGCCCGTGTCCGAACATGCGGCCTCGAACGCCCGGATGAGAGATTCGGGGTATTCCGGATAAGAAGCGCTGCGCGATGTCTCTATATCTTGTGGTGCACAGGCCACGATCAAGGTCATGAACAAGGGGAAACAAACTGCGCGCATGGGTCGACGGTCCAATTCAGGTCACAGGTCATCAACCGCGCATGGAACCATCCGCATCGCCAGGCGATAGTGATTCCCGGAACCCTGTCAGAGCCTTCGACGGTATCTGCCACGAACAGTACGCGACATAACCCGACCTGAAAACAAAGAAAAAAATCGCAGAAGGCGTTTGGACACGGTCGTATTGGCCTGTGAACAACTTGTGGAGGAATCGGATACGTCGCCGGGCCGGGCGAGAGTGAATTGGGGGGTCAACAAAAAAGATTCGAATTTGGGCCAAAAATGGCGTTGACCTTCTATGGATATATACGCCAAATTGTGTGGGCCGGATGCGTTGCCACTAAATCTGGTAGGTAATGACCAGAAAGGCAACGGGCAAGGGACGGAAAGCAATTCAAGGAAACGTGTGGTCGGTGATCGACTTCGCGCTGTGAATTTCAGCGCCGGGAATTCTTTGGCGTCTCGAACCGGTTCCCAGGGTGGGCAAGCACCCGCAGGAAGATAATTCGGCCGATCGGTCGGGGACATGTTGATTGAGAAGCTAGGGCGGCGGACATGAAGATTGAAAGAAAATTCACCAAGACCGGTCAGGATGCATATGCGGATCTGGATTTTGTGTCCGCAACCTCCGAAATCCGAAATCCGGATGGCACCATTGTCTTTCGTCTCGACAACATCGAAGTTCCTGCCCGCTGGAGCCAGGTCGCCAGCGATGTGATTGCACAAAAATACTTCCGCAAGGCCGGCGTCCCGTCGCGGCTGAAGAAGGTCAAGGAAAAGGACGTCCCCGAATTCCTCTGGCGTTCGGTGCCGGACGACGGGGCCGAGTTCGAAGGCGAGACATCGTCCAAGCAGGTCTTTGATCGTCTCGCAGGCGCCTGGGCCTATTGGGGCTGGAAAGGCGGCTATTTCTCGACCGAGGACGATGCGCGCGCCTATTTCGACGAGATGCGGTACATGCTGGCGACCCAGCGCGCTGCACCTAACAGCCCACAATGGTTCAACACCGGACTGCACTGGGCCTATGGCATCGACGGACCGGCGCAGGGGCACCACTATGTCGACTACAAGACCGGCAAGCTGACCAAATCGAAATCCGCCTACGAGCATCCTCAGCCGCACGCCTGTTTCATCCAGTCGGTCGATGATGACCTCGTGAACGAAGGCGGGATCATGGATCTGTGGGTGCGCGAGGCGCGCCTGTTCAAGTATGGCTCGGGCACGGGCACCAACTTCAGCCACCTGCGCGCCGAAGGCGAGGCTTTGTCGGGCGGTGGCAAGTCCTCGGGTCTTATGGGTTTTCTAAAGATCGGCGACCGCGCAGCGGGCGCGATCAAATCAGGCGGGACCACCCGTCGGGCAGCGAAGATGGTGATTGTCGATGCGGACCACCCCGACATCGAACAGTTTATCGAGTGGAAAGTGATCGAAGAGCAAAAGGTGGCCTCGATCGTAGCCGGATCGAAAATGCACGAAAAGATGCTGAACGGTATCTTCGAGGCCATCCGCAGCTGGGACGGCACAGCTGATGACGCTTATGATCCCAATACAAACGACAGCCTGAAAACCGCGATCCGCGAAGCGAAAAAGGTCGCGATCCCGGAAACATACATCAAGCGCGTGCTGGATTACGCCAAGCAGGGCCACGACAGCATCGAATTCCCGACCTATGACACCGACTGGGACAGCGAGGCATACAGCTCTGTCTCGGGACAGAACTCGAACAACTCGATCCGCGTCACCAACGCATTCCTGACCGCGGTCGAAAAAGATGCCGACTGGGAGCTGATCAACCGCACCAACGGCAAGGTCGCCAAGACCGTCAAGGCGCGGGATCTGTGGGAAAAGGTCGGCCATGCCGCCTGGGCCTGCGCCGATCCGGGCATCCAGTACCATGACACCGTGAATGAATGGCACACCTGCCCGACAGACGGCCCGATCCGCGGCTCGAACCCATGTTCCGAGTACATGTTCCTTGATGACACCGCCTGCAATCTGGCGTCGATGAACCTGCTGACCTTCCTCAAGGATGGCGTGTTCCAGGCCGACGACTATATGCACGCAGCTCGCCTCTGGACGCTGACGCTGGAAATCTCGGTAATGATGGCGCAGTTCCCGTCCAAGGAAATCGCGCAACTGTCCTATGATTTCCGTACCTTGGGTCTGGGGTACGCCAATATCGGCGGTCTGCTGATGAACATGGGCTACAGCTATGACTCGGTCGAAGGCCGCGCGATCTGTGGCGCGCTGACCGCGATCATGACCGGAGTTGCCTATGCCACCTCGGCAGAGATCGCGGGCGAGTTGGGGCCATTCGCCGGTTACGAACGAAACGCCGATCACATGCTGCGCGTCATCCGCAACCACCGCCGTGCGGCGCAAGGCGTGACCCAGGGTTACGAAAAGCTCGCCGTCAAGCCGGTGCCGCTGGATCATGCCAACTGCCCCGACAAGCGCCTGATTGATCTGGCCATGTCCGCCTGGGACGAAGCGCTGAGCCTGGGCGAGCAGAACGGTTATCGCAACGCGCAGGCCACGGTGATTGCGCCGACGGGCACGATTGGGCTGGTGATGGATTGCGACACCACCGGGATCGAGCCGGATTTCGCGCTGGTCAAATTCAAGAAACTCGCCGGCGGCGGTTATTTCAAGATCATCAACCGCTCGGTTCCCTCCGCGCTTGAGAAACTGGGCTACACCTCGGCCCAGATCGAGGAAATCGTGTCTTACGCCGTCGGGCACGGCACCATCGGCAACGCGCCGGGGATCAACCACACTTCGCTGACAGGCCACGGCTTTGGCCCGAACGAGCTGCGCAAGGTGGACGAAGCGCTGGAATCGGCCTTTGACATCCGGTTCGTGTTCAACCAGTGGACACTGGGCGAAGAGTTCTGCACCGGTGTTCTGGGCATTCCTGCGGCCAAGCTGAACGACCCGACCTTCGATCTGCTCCGCCATCTGGGCTTTACCCGCAAGGATATCGAGGCCGCCAACGACCACGTTTGTGGCACCATGACCCTTGAAGGTGCACCGCACCTGAAGCCCGAGCACTATGCGATCTTCGATTGCGCCAATCCTTGCGGCAAGAAGGGTAAGCGTTTCCTCAATGTCGACAGCCACATCACCATGATGGCTGCTGCGCAAAGCTTCATCTCAGGCGCGATTTCGAAAACGATCAACATGCCGAATGACGCGACCATCGAGGATTGTCAAAAAGCCTATGAGCTGTCGTGGTCGCTGGGGATCAAGGCCAACGCGCTTTATCGCGACGGCTCAAAACTCAGCCAGCCGCTGGCCGCGGCCCTGGTCGAGGACGACGATGAAGCCGCCGAAATTCTGGAAAGCGGCTCGCCTCAGGAAAAAGCGGTGACGCTGGCCGAAAAGATCATCGAAAAGGTGGTGGTCAAGGAAATCATCCGCAGCCACCGCGAAAAGCTGCCGCATCGCCGCAAGGGCTATACCCAAAAGGCGATCGTGGGCGGACACAAGGTGTACCTGCGCACGGGCGAGTTCGAAGATGGTCAGCTTGGCGAAATCTTCATCGACATGCACAAGGAAGGTGCCGGGTTCCGTGCGATGATGAACAACTTCGCCATCGCCGTGTCGGTCGGCCTGCAATACGGTGTTCCGCTGGAAGAGTTCGTTGACGCCTTCACCTTCACCAAGTTCGAACCGGCAGGCATGGTGCAGGGCAACGACTCGATCAAGAACGCAACGTCGATCCTTGACTACATCTTCCGCGAACTGGCGGTCAGCTATCTCGACCGCACCGATCTGGCCCATGTAAAGCCCGAAGGCGCCACCTTTGACGATCTGGGCCGGGGCGAGGATGAAAACGTCTCTAACATTGCCGAGGTTAGTGAAAGTGCGGCTTCCAAGTCACTGGAAGTGCTGAAACAAATCAGTTCGACGGGATATCTGCGCAAGCGGTTGCCGCAAGAACTGGTGGTGTTCAACGGCGGTGCCAGCGCCTTTGGCGGCATGGCTGAGCCGGCGGCCGGGTTCAAGGCGCAGGCGACTGAAACCGTCGTGGTCAGCGAAACCGTGACCGCAACTGGCATGGACGCCCGCACCAAGGCCAAGATGCAGGGATACGAGGGCGACCCCTGCGGCGAATGCGGCAACTACACGCTGGTGCGCAACGGCACCTGCATGAAGTGCAACACCTGTGGATCCACGAGCGGGTGCTCGTGACCCACTAAACTGAATCGCGCCGGCGACGGCGTGTAGGGGCTTGGATCTCCCTCGGTGATCCGGTCCCGACCACACCCGGGATGACAGTCAAGTCCAAGACTTACCCGTGACGCGTCATCCCACTCGGCGGAACATGCCCATGTTCGGCCGGAACAGGGTGGGACGGAATATCGGTCCTTCCCACTCTCACATGGGGCGGGTGCGCTCGCCCTGGACGACGTCCAGGCCGCAGGCAAAAAAACACCGGGCGGTCAATGTAATGAGCCTGGACGGCGAAACTTGAAAAGGGGGCTTCGGCCCCCTTTTTTCTGTTTTCAACCCGAAATGATCGGCCAGATCGCGCCACTTTTCGGTTTTTCCGTAAGGGAAGAATTGCCGACAAGGCCAATCCACCATCAGTTGTGCGGAACGCTGCTGAACGACTCTGGCGGCTTTCGCGGGCTTTGGCTTGAAATTGCCCGCCAAGGGCGTCGGTGCTGACACAGAACGGGATAGGGGGTTTGTTGGCCTCGTCCGGACGTCAACAATTCCTTTTAATCAGGAGAAACCGCAATGACCCTGAAATATCTGGCCGCGCTGGTCGTCAGTATCCCGACCATCGCCTTTGCTCAATCCGGTGCCGATTCCAATGGCGACGGTGTTCTGACAATCGAAGAAGTGCAGGCCGTCTTTCCCGAGATTGGTGCCGATCAATTCTCGACCATGGACGCCAATGGTGACGGCGCGCTGGATCGCGACGAAGTTGCCGTGGCGCAGCAGGCAGGTCTGATACCCGCAACCGACGGGTAACTCACACGCAAATAGGGCAGCCGGATCGCTCCGGCTGCTTCTTTTCAACAGGTTACGACGGCAAGTGAATGTTGAACTTGGCGCGAATGCTTGCGTCCAATGTCGCGTCGAACCGGGCCGGAGACCGCTCGGCAAGGATCGCTTCCTTGCGTGCTATCGCTTTTGCAATAAGGTCGGGCTTGTCGCGTTCCGCCCATTCCTTGGGCGAGGTTCGGTCACCAAGCGCAGGATAGACATAGTCGATCTGCATCCGGCTCAGTGTGGCGTCGGTGCCCAGATAGTGGCCGGGGCCGCCAAGGCAAACTTCGGCCATCTGATCCAGCGCCAGAGTTTCGTCGGTCACTTCGATACCGCGTACACAGCGCAAGGCTTGTCCGATCAAATCGTCGCTCAGAATGAGTGACTCGTGACAAAAACCCAGCAGCGAGGCATGCATGCCTGCCGCCTCATAGACCATGTTCAGCCCCGACAGCCCGGCCATGACGTTCGAACACATCTGCTCCCACCCGGCCTGCATATCGGGCATCTTGGAATCCGACGCCCCCGCAGCCGCTCCGCCGGGCAGGTCATAGAACTTGTGCATCTGCGCGCAGCCCGCGCTCAGCAATGCCTGTTCTCCCGATCCGACCGTCATCGCACCCGTTCGCAAATCCAGCCCGAAAGGCCAGGTGCCAAAGATCGCCGGCGCGCCGGGTTTGACAGCGTTCACATAGACGAGACCCGCCAGGCACTCGGCGGTGGCCTGTGTAATCGCGCCGGCAACTGTCGAAGGGGCGGTCGCACCCGCCATGCCCGCAGACAGCAGCAGCACCGGCATGCCCGCCTTGATGCACTCCTCCATCACCTGACAGCTTTCGGTGGCGAACTTCATCGGTGGCACGACGAAGCAGTTCGAGTTCGACACGAATGGCCGCTCACGCCATTTGTCCTCGCCGCCCGCGATCATGTGCAGCATTTCCATCGCCGGGGCTACATAGCTGGGATCGGTGAACGACGTTCCGACGTGTTTGTACGTTCCCGAACAGCAGGCGTAGATCGTGTTCAGGTCCATCTCGCGATTGTCCAAAATGTCACGACATACCATGGGGCGTTGTACAAAATGGACATTTTCCAGGTTTTCGCAGATCCGCGAAGCATCGTGCAGATCCTGAACGGTCGAGTCGCGATAGTTGCGCCCCTCGACATCCACCATGTGAACCGCAGCGCCCGCAGTGCCATAGTGGACACGGTTGCCCGACAGGTTCAGATCAGTTTTTCCATCGCGACTATAAAGAGTTACCGACCGATTGGCCCTGGCAATCGTGTCTTCGACCAGGGCGCGGGGAAAGCGAATGCGTCCATCGTCGCCCAGGATGCATCCGGCATTCACTAGATAATCGATGCCGCTTTGCGGCGCATCGGCCAGGCCAATTTGTTCCAGAGCGTCCAGCGCCGCACGGTGAATGCGCTCCATTCCCTCTTGCGTCAGAGGTTTCAGCCAGCCGCCTTCCTGACCCGGGCGGACGGGGCGCATATGTTCGGGAAGAGAGGTTGCGCGGGCGGCGCGACGGGCTGCACGGCCACCGCTGCGAGAGGAGCTACGGGATTGATCGTTCATAAATTTTTTCCGTGTAGTGTTGTGGAAGGTGCTGAATAAAAACAGCTTTCACGGCCTTCCACGCGCGGCACGGCCCCGGTCGGCGCCGATCGTCCGACTAACCAAGCAGATTTTCGACTGCTCGCCCTGCATTAATTTCTCCATCCACGCCTGTCAGGACATTAGGCCTATGTGCGCGACTCGATCTGTTCTGTTTGCGACCACGAAATTGGTCGGTTTACAGGAATTTACCCACGGTGATCACCGAATCTGTTATGGTTGAAGCAAGGGTCGGTGATTTGCATCGTTGTATTGAAAGCCTCAGGCAGGTTGCCCACGTAAGTAGTTGAATATTTGGAAAGTACGGCATCACGGTCATGCGATGCCGAGGATCAGAAGGAAGGAAGATGAAAGTCATCTCCGCAGCATTGGCAATCCTGTTGCTCGGTTTTGCCACACCGGCAACGGCTGAGGACTGGACTGGTGTGTATGGCGGATTCAGTTTCGGTTATACGGATGCGGGCGGGCCGGGAAGCCTTGGCGGGAATGACTTCAATTTCGGTCCTCATATCGGCTACGACTACGATTTCGGCAGGTTCGTGGTCGGTGGCGAACTGGAATATAACTATGCCAACATCAATCTGGGTGCCGGGGGTGGGGATATTGACGATATCAGCCGTCTTAAGCTGCGCGGCGGTTATGATTTCGGCTCGGCCCTGGGCTATGTCGTCCTTGGAGCAGCGCGTGCGCATACCTCGGGCAACAGCGATAACGCGGCCGTCTATGGCATTGGCGTTGCATACCCCATCACTGACCGGCTGGTAATCAGCGGCGAGGCGTTGCATCACGACTTCAAGGACTTGAACGGCGCGTCAGGCGATTTTGGGACAAATACCTTCAATCTACGAACTACATTCCGGTTCTGACCTTCTCCGACAATCACACCGCCGCACGTTGTTGCGTCAGCGTGGCGGCGAATCTGCAAACTTGTTCCAGCGAGCGTACAAATGCCGCGTCCTCGATTGTCATTGCAACGCGGATATGCCCTGCTGCGGCTTGCCCAAAGCTCTCTCCGGGCATGACCGCGATTCTGTGGGTGTCCAGCAACGCATTTGCAAAAGATTCGCCACTCAACCCGGTCGCCCGGATATCGAGCATAAGATACATGGCCCCCTGTGATGGCACTGGGAGAATCGCGTTTTGACGCGCCAATATCTCTTGCGCCAAGGCTCTGCGACGCAGGAAAGGGGCCGAAATCTCGTCTTCCAGCTCTTGACCCGCAGCCAGTGCATAGCTGGCTGCGTCCTGTATGAATCCCGGCACGCCGTAAGTCGTGTGTGTGGCAAGGTTAATCAGATGCCCGATAACGTCGCTTGGCCCCACGATCCAGCCGCAGCGTGACCCGGTCATCGCGTGCGATTTTGACATCGACCCGACAACCAGCGTGCGTTCGGCCATACCGGGCAGGGAGCGAGGTGAGACATGTTCACCTTTCCAGACCTGGGTGTCATAGACCTCGTCCGAAATCAGCCATAGATCTCTGGCTTTGCTGACTTCGGCAATCGCATTGATCGTCTCGCGGGAATAAACCACACCGGTAGGATTGTTTGGGGAGTTGATCAGAAGGGAAACGGCGCCTTCTGCCGCGGAATCAATATCCGTTGCTCGGGGTTGGAAGGCGTCTGTGGCGCGGGTCTTGACCGCCTTTGCAACGCCACCCACGCCGCGAATGGTGCCGGGATAGGTTGCGTAATAGGGATCGAGATAGAGAGCCGTATCGCTGGGATTGCAGACCGCAGTGTGGGCGGCAAACAGCGCCGCTTGACCACCCGGTGTGATCAACACGTTGTCTCGTGTCGTCGCCACGCCTGTTCGGGCCTGCACCCGTGCGGCTACGGTATCGCGTAACAACGCTGTTCCCGGCACCATGGCATACCCGGTATGCCCACCAAGCGCCGAATCGTTCATGACCTTTAGTATCGAAGGGTGTGTGCGAATGTCGTGCTCACCGATTGTCAGTTCGGTCACCGATGTTCCCTCGGCAATCATCCGTCGTGACCGATAGAAAACCTCCCAGCCATCCGAACCACCTCCGGTCAGATGAGTAATTCGATGTGACAGTTTCATGATCCGCTCCCTTGGTAATTCGACAGAGAGGGGCAGGACCGCTTTGATTCGTCAATCTCACGAGGACGGATTGGGAAACTCAAAAAAAGATATGCTTGTGTGGTGCCCAGGTTTGATCTTCACAGAGTAGATTTGATTACCATGCGCGATACCGGGATGATGTTGGCAACGGTTTTGAAAGCTTCGATCAACTTGACGGCGTCTGCCAGGTCGGTTTCGATCGATGACGATATCTTGGACGCCTCCTTCATGGTTTTGTGATAGGATTCCGTTTGTTTTTTGATTTTGTCTTCAATTGTCTTGCACTTTTTAACGTCACCTGCCGCATGTGCTTTTTTCAACGCCGTCATGTGCTTTGCGATGATCTTCTCATGCCCATAAATCTGTGTTGTGCAGGTTACTAGAGCACCGCGCTGATTCTCGACTCTGGTAATGGCCGTGTCGAGTTCGTTCAGGTTTTTTTTGACGTCGGTGTCGAATTTCTTTTGTTTCACCCGGAGGTCGATGACCAGCTTGGCGCATTCCTTGTCCAAGTTCTTCACTTCACTGCTGGTGTATTTTGCATTCGCTTCCTTGATTTGCCGCTGCAAGTCGGGCGGCAAGGTATCGAACAGGGGTCCCTTCGTGAACATTGGCAAATTTCCTCGCTCCTGACAAAAGACCTGCTGAGCAGCTTAGCATAGCGGGCAGTAATTCGCATGTTTTGAGCGGCAACTTGATCTGGGCGAACTTGCGAGGTATCCAGAACTCATGAACCGGAGCATTTGCATCATTAGTTGCTGCATTACCTGCTGAACTTTCAGGCGGGCCGGTTTCTTTCGTTTTCATCCCTGAGACAAGTTGCTAAGCCCGCGCCAAGGCGCTTGCGCATGCTGTTGAGGACTAGACCCGATGACCACGATCAAACTGCACAACACCCGGACCCGGAAGAAAGAAGAATTCGTTCCGATCGACCCCGACAATGTGCGGATGTATGTCTGTGGCCCCACCGTCTATGACCGGGCGCATCTGGGCAATGCACGGCCGGTAGTGGTTTTTGATGTTCTCTATCGGTTGCTGCGCCATGTCTATGGCCCTGATCACGTGACCTATGTGCGCAACTTCACCGACGTGGATGACAAGATCAACGCGCGGGCAGCCGAAACCGGACGCAAGATTGGTGACATCACCGCCGAAACGACTCAGTGGTTTCTGGATGATATGGGCCAGTTGGGTGCGCTGGAGCCCGATCACATGCCACGCGCAACCCAGTATATCGGCCAGATGGTCGAGATGATCGAGGTGCTGATCGAAAAGGGCCACGCCTATGCCGCTGAGGGGCATGTGTTGTTTGCAGTGGACTCGTGGAAAGAACATTATGGCAAGCTATCCGGCCGGTCCGTCGACGACATGATCGCGGGTGCTCGGGTCGAGGTTGCGCCCTACAAGAAAAACCCGATGGACTTTGTATTGTGGAAACCTTCGACCGACGACCTGCCGGGTTGGGACAGCCCCTGGGGCCGCGGGCGGCCGGGCTGGCATATCGAATGCTCGGCCATGAGCTATGAGTTGTTGGGGGAAAGCTTTGACATCCATGGTGGCGGCAATGACCTGATGTTCCCGCACCACGAAAACGAAATTGCCCAAAGCTGCTGTGCCCATCCCGAGGGGCGGTTCGCCAATGTCTGGATGCACAACGAGATGTTGCAGGTCGAAGGCAAGAAGATGTCCAAATCGCTGGGTAATTTCTTTACCGTTCACGACCTGCTGGAACAGGGCGTTCCGGGCGAGGTGATCCGGTTCGTATTTCTGTCGACGCACTATCGCAAGCCGATGGATTGGACCGAGAAGAAGGCGCGCGAGGCGGAGCGAACCCTCAGGAAACTCTATGCGCAGGCGGCGCAGGGCACAGGGTTGGGTGAACCACATCCGCAGATCATCGGATGCCTGGCAGAAGACCTGAACACCGCTGGCGCAATCTCTGAGTTGCACCAACTGTCGCTTGCCAACGATGTCGCCACCCTGCGTTATTCGCTTCAGTTCCTCGGGTTAATGGAGGACTGTGTGCCGGATTGGGCTTCTGCCTCGACCATTGATCTTTCGGAACATGAAGCGCGTTTGGCTGAGGCACGGGCCGAAGCGATGGCGAGCAAGGACTTTGCCGAAGTGGACCGTTTGAAAGCGGAATATCTTGCGGCCGGGCTGGAAGTGAGGATGAGCAAGGCCGGCATCGAGCTGGTGCCGGGGCCGGGATTTGATGCCTCCAAGCTGGAGGCGGTGGGATGAGCAGTCTGAACGCCGGGAGGGTTTTAAATGGTTGAACGCCTCTATCTCTACGACACCACCCTTCGGGACGGCCAGCAGACGCAGGGTGTGCAGTTCTCGACGGCTGAAAAGATGCGGATTGCGCAGGCGCTGGATGTTCTGGGCATCGACTATATCGAAGGCGGCTGGCCCGGTGCGAACCCGACCGACAGCGCGTTTTTCGATGCCGCTCCGACCACCAAGGCGCGGTTGACGGCCTTTGGGATGACCAAAAGGTCGGGTCGGTCGGCGGAAAACGACGATGTTCTTGCGGCAGTTATGAATGCGGGTACTCAGGCGGTCTGTCTGGTCGGAAAGGCGCATGACTATCACGTGACTCATGCGCTTGGCATTTCGCTGGAGGAGAATATCGAGAATATTCGGGCCTCGATGGCGCATATCGTGGGGCAGGGGCGCGAGGCGTTGTTTGACGCCGAGCATTTCTTTGACGGCTATAAAGACAACCCGGAATACGCCGTTGCGACCTGTCGCGCCGCGCTGGAGATGGGGGCCCGCTGGGTGGTGCTATGCGATACCAACGGCGGCGCATTACCCTCCGAGGTGGGGCGGATCGTGGCCGAAGTGATTGCTGCCGGTCTTCCCGGTGACCGGCTGGGTATCCACACGCACAACGATACCGAAAACGCCGTGGCCTGTTCGCTCGCGGCCGTGGATTCAGGCGCGCGGCAGATTCAGGGTACTCTGAACGGGTTGGGCGAACGCTGCGGCAATGCCAATCTGACCGCATTGATCCCGACGCTGTTGCTCAAGGAACCTTACGCTTCAACCTTCGAAACCGGTGTGAGCCACGAAGTGCTTGCCGGTTTGACGCGGATCAGCCGGATGCTGGATGAAATCCTGAACCGGGTACCGACCAAACAGGCGGCTTATGTGGGTGCGTCGGCCTTTGCCCACAAGGCGGGCTTGCATGCCAGCGCCATACTCAAGGACCCGTCGACATACGAGCATGTGGACCCCTCGACAGTTGGCAATTCCCGCGTCATCCCGATGTCGAACCAGGCCGGTCAGTCTAACTTGCGAAAACGGTTGAACGAGGCCGGACTGGCGGTTGAGCCAGGCGACTCGGCCCTGGGACGGATTCTGGAGCGGATCAAAGAGCGCGAGGCCGAGGGTTATTCCTATGACACCGCGCAGGCTTCGTTCGAGCTGCTGGCGCGAGAGGAGCTGGGGCAGCTTCCCGAGTTTTTCGAGGTCAAGCGGTATAAAGTCACCGTTGAGCGCCGCAAGAACAAGTACAACAAGATGGTCAGCCTGTCCGAGGCCGTTGTCGTGGTGAAAGTTGACGGTGAAAAGAAACTGTCGGTAAGCGAGTCCCTTGACGAAAATGGCAGCGACCGGGGGCCGGTAAATGCGCTGGCCAAGGCGCTCGCCAAGGACCTGGGACGGTATTCAGAGATCCTGGATGACATGCATCTGGTCGATTTCAAGGTGCGTATCACCCAGGGCGGAACTGAGGCGGTAACGCGGGTCATCATCGACAGCGAGGACGGCAAGGGGCGGCGCTGGTCAACGGTGGGTGTCAGCGCCAACATAGTTGATGCCTCTTTCGAGGCGTTGCTCGAAGCGATCCAGTGGAAACTGGTACGCGATTGTGGCGCGCAGGCAAGCGCGGCGGAGTAGGACGTGACGTTTGACGACGACCTGAACGCGTGCGCCGCGTTGGTGCAACGGGCCGATCCCGATCGGTTTCTCGCGACCATGGCAGCACCGGTCGACGCGCGTCGGGTGCTGTTTCCGCTTTATGCTCTGAACGTCGAGGTCGCCCGCGCGCCTTGGGTCACGCAAGAGCCGATGATTGCGGAGATGCGCCTGCAATGGTGGCGTGACGCCTTGGAAGCAATTGCAAAGGGGAGACCTGTCAAGCGGCACGAGGTGGTGACGCCTTTGGCCTCGATCCTGCCTGCCGATCTGGCCGGGCAAATGGATGAATATGTCGCGGTAAGGCGGTGGGATATATATAAAGATGCCTTTGTGGATGCTGAGCATTTCGCCACTTATCTTGATCACAGCACTGGTACGTTGGTCTGGGTCGCCGCCCGTATACTGGGAGGAGCCAAAGAAGATGTTGTGCGCGACTATGCTTTTGCCACTGGCGTAGCGAACTGGTTTCGGGCCATTCCAGAGCTTGAGGTGCGCGGACGCATCCCTTTGCTGGATGGGACAACGAAAGGTATCCAGACTCTGGCGCAACTGGCTTTGGACCGGTTGCACCGCGCCCGCCAACGTCGTGTTGACGTGTCAACGCAGGCACGACCGGCGCTGTTGTGTGGGTGGCAGTCTGAGGCCATCCTGAAACAGGTGCTGAATGAACCGCGCCGCGTCTCGGAAGGGACCCTTGGCCAAAGCGAGTTTCACCGAAGGGCATCACTGATGTGGGTTGCTTCTACCGGTCGTTGGTAGATCAGTTCCAGCCGCCCGCTTTCATCTCTGCCGAGATTTCCAGCCTGATTTCATCGGAAATCAGGGGCGCGTACTGCCCGACACCAAGGTCGCTGCGCAGCAAGGTACTTGTAGCGTGCACCCCGATCCAGTCGCCGCTGTAGTAGTCAAAAAAGGCGCCCATCGGGTTGGTTCCCATGTACGTTAAGCGAACGTCCAGAATGATCGGTGCCGTCACGTCCCTTATTGTCAGATCACCGGTCAGCCTGAGGGAATCGGCGCCGGTCTGAACTGCGGACGTCGAGACGAAGTTCATTTTGGGGAACGCCGACACCTCAAAGAAGTTCTTGCTTTTCAGATCGTCGTCCAGAGCTGTGACACCTGTCGAAACGCTTGCGGCATCGACCGTGATGGTCGCCATTGTAGCGGCGACGTCATTCGGGTCGAATTCGATTGTTCCTGAAACTCCCGTCCACTCGCCGGATTGTTCGGTTATACCTGCGTGGTTGTAATATACGCGGATTTCCGTGTGGCTTGGGTCGACATGATAGGTTTCAGCAACTGCTGGGCCCGTGAAGGCAAGCGCCAAAAACGACAATGCGGCTTTGTTCATTTCGAACTCCCTGAAATACAGACGGATAATATGATCAGGGTACCTTCCTGATCGTGGTCATCGAAACGAAACTTGGCTATTCACGGATGTTTGATCGGTTTTCGCGTTGCCAAGGCTGGCGGCCGCCCATCCCAAACCGTGATCATAGTCCGGATCACCTTACGGAATCACGGCCGCTCAGCGTCAGCCAGATCAAAGACCCACCTGCCAATGTCAACAACGGCACCATGGCAAGGTTGACCGCTGTCCAGCCTTCGACCGGCGAGCCGCCCGAACAGTTCATCAACCCGCCTGACGACAAGGATGCCAGTGTTACCCCACCGAACACCAGCAGATCATTGAGCCCCTGCATCCGCCCACGCTCATTTATGTCATGTGCGCCAGCCAGCATCGTGGTCGCGCCGATGAACCCGAAATTCCAACCGATGCCCAGCAGGATGAGGGCGACATAGAAGTTACCAAGATTCACACCTTGCAGCGCGACAAGACCGGCGACTGCGAGAATGGCGAGTCCGCTGGAAACGATCTTTTCCACGCCGAAGCGCGCAATCAGATGCCCGGTGAAAAAACTGGGAACGTACATGGCAAGGACGTGGCTGGTCACCACGTCTGCCGCATTGCTTTCAGAGAACCCGCAACCCACGATCGCAAGGGGAGTTGAGGTCATGACGAGATTCATCAGGGCGTAAGACACCATGGCACAAATAACGGCGACGGCGATGCGCGGGGTTCGAAGCAGCTCCAGCCGAGTCCGGCCACGTGGCGCGTCATCAGAAGGTGCCGAAGGCTTGGGGATGTTCAGGAACAGAAACAGCCCGGAGCCGATAACATTCAGCATGATGACCGCAAAATATGTACCGAGAAATGGAACGACATAGGCTTGCGACGTCAGTTTTACAATCTGCGGCCCGATAACCGCTGCAGCCAAGCCGCCTGCCATCACATAAGAAATCGCCTTGGGTCTGAATTCGTCAGAGGCCGTGTCAGCGGCGGCAAAACGATAGAATCCGTGCGCGCTCATATAGACACCGGTCAACAGGCTGCCGCCCAGAAAAACCGGAAAAGAGCCAAGATAAAGGCCATAGGCGCCGACTGCACCGCCCATAGAACCGGCGGTGGCGCCGACGAGAAATCCGGCTTTCCGGCCCCATTTCTGCATGATCGCGGATATCGGTGTGGCCGCCAACATCGAGCCCAGAACGATCAGCGAGATGGGCAGGGTGGCCAAACAAGGGTTGCTGGCAAGAGACTGCCCGGCCAGGCCACCGACAATGAAAACCATTGGCATCTGCGCGCCCAAAATAGCCTGCGCTGCCACCAGAACGAACACGTTCCTTCTGGCAAGGCTGTTGTCTTGATATTGGGCCGCCATTGTCATGGCCAGATCCGTACCGGCGAATCCAAAGGTTCACAAGCGGGTTGAATGTGCTGTGGCGCACCTTAACCTGTGAAACGTTGCGTCCCTTGAAACGGAGTGCCCGGATGAGCACCGGCCGGATAATCGAAACGTCTGATTGCGTCGCCGAAGGGGCGGCCTGGCTGGCGGGTCAATGCCCGCGTATGGCGCGTGCGATGGAACTGACGGGTCCCCTGCCACTACGTCGCAGGCCAGACGGGTTTGCGCAGTTACTGAGCGCGATTGTCAGCCAGCAAGTCAGTGTCGCATCAGCCAACGCGATCTGGATCCGGCTTAGGCAGGCCAGACTCACTGGGCCGCGCAAGATCATGTGGGCGACCGACGACGACTTGCGAAACGCAGGCCTGAGCCGACAGAAGATCCGCTATGCCCGCGCTTTGGCTGAGGCGCGTATAGATTACAACGCCTTACGTTCAGCATCAGATGCGGAAATCATCACAACTCTGACCGAAGTTCCGGGCATCGGAGCCTGGACGGCCGAGATTTACGCCATGTTTTCTCTGGGACGTGCGGACGTTTTTGCACCGGGCGACCTGGCACTTCAGGAGGCTGCGCGCGTTCTTTATGACCTTTCGGAACGGCCAACAGAGAAACAACTGCGGCAAATGGCCGAAGCCTGGTCCCCGTGGCGGTCGGTTGCAGCCCGTGTGTTGTGGGCCTATTACCGCGTGGCGAAGGACAGGGAAGGGATCAGATGACACGGGTTTTGAATGCGGGCCGCAAAGAGCCGGTTTCTGGCAGCACGCGCTCGGCTGTCGTGTTCGTTCACGGATACGGAGCCAATGGGGCAGATTTGCTGGGGCTGGCAGATGTGTTGGGAGAGCATTTGCCGGATACGCTGTTCGTCGCACCTGATGCGCCCGAAACCATTCCGGGGATGCCATTTGGATTTCAGTGGTTTCCGATTCCGTGGATTGACGGCTCGTCCGAGGAAGAGGCGCGTCGTGGCATGGAAATGGCTGTGGAGGATTTCAACGCCTTTCTGGACGCACTTATGGTGGATGAGGATCTATTGCCCGAACAGGTCGTTCTGTTCGGGTTCAGTCAGGGCACGATGATGAGCCTGCACGTGGCGCCGCGCCGCGAAGATCCGGTGGCAGGGATCGTGGCCTTTTCCGGACGGCTGCTGGAGCCCGACATTCTGGTCGACGAAGTGGTCAGCCGGATGCCGGTTCTTCTTGTTCATGGCGATGCCGACGATGTCGTGCCGCCACAATCCCTGCCAGAGGCCGCCGAGGCACTGCAAGGCGCGGGGTTCAAGGAAGTATATGCGCATGTGATGAAAGGCACCGGTCACGGTATTGCTCCGGATGGGCTGAGTGTGGCGTTGGCGTTCATGCGCGACAAGCTGGGCTTGTAATCCGCTGGAGAGGATGAGGGGCGCTGCCCCTCTTGTCCTTTGGGCAATTCACCCCCAGGGTATTTCGAACCAGAAAGAAGCCCGTCTTGCTGGTCATCGTCTTGTCTTTTCGTGGTTGTCCGGTCTTCGTGCGACCGAAGCTGGAAGGGGAAGGGCTTCCCAAGCACCGGGAGCGAGATCATCCAGTGTCCACTCTCCGATACTATACCGGATAAGGCGCAGGGTGGGGTGACCGACGGCGGCGGTCATGCGGCGCACCTGCCGATTTCGGCCTTCACGAAGGGTCAGTTCGATCCAACTGTCGGGCACGGACTTCCTGACCCGGATTGGCGGGTTGCGCGGCCAAAGATTCATCGGCTCTCCGATCAGGCGGGCCTTGGCTGGTCGCGTCAAGCCATCTTTCAGTTCGACCCCCTGTCTCAAAACGGACAATGCGGCGTTGTCGGGAAGTCCCTCGACCTGAACCCAATAGGTCTTGGATGTTTTGTGTTTCGGGTCCGCGATCCGGGTTTGTAGCCTGCCGACATCCGTCAATAGCATCAGTCCCTCGCTGTCCCGGTCGAGACGTCCGGCGGGATAGACGCCAGGCAAGTCGATGAAATCCGACAGGGTCCGGCGCGGCGATGCGACGCTGCCGCGATCGGTGAATTGTGGCAGCACGTCATAGGGTTTGTTGAAGCGGATGAACCAGGACATGATCACTCACATATCCTGCTTAGGGGATACTGGGCAAGCTGTGGATAACTGTCACCCGCTTGTTGCCGAAGTACAGTATTCTTTCTTCGACATATTGTAGAAACTCTGGGCTTGTCAGAGTTTTGACACGATATATAGTCAAGGTAAGGCTGGGGCGGGTGCTCCCCGCTCTGGTGTCACGAACGGGCAGTAGAGAGCGAGGAGCGAGTCTGTGATGGACGGAGACTTCAGGACCGAATTTGTCAGGGAACCCGGTGCGTTGAAACACCATCCGGCGTTGGTTCTGAACGCGGATTATCGGCCTTTATCCTACTATCCCCTGTCACTTTGGCCCTGGCAGGAAGCGATCAAGGCCGCCTGGCTTGACAGGGTGGATATCGTGGCGGAATACGACGAAGTTGTCCGCAGTCCCAGCACAGTGATCCGAATACCGTCGGTGGTTGTGCTGAAAGACTATGTGAAACCTCAAAAGCGCGTGGCCTTCACGCGCTTTAATTTATTTTTGCGCGATGAATTCCGCTGTCAGTATTGCGGTGCAAAAGGGGATCTGACCTTTGATCACGTCGTTCCGCGTGCGGCGGGCGGGGTTACAAGTTGGCAGAATGTGGTAGCTGCCTGCAGTTCATGCAATCTGCGCAAAGGGTCGAAATCGCTCAAACGCGCCGGGATGACATTGCGCAAGCCGCCGCGCCAGCCACAGGCCGAAGAGTTGCGAAATATCGGGCGCAAGTTCCCTCCCAACCACCTGCACGACAGCTGGATGGATTTTCTGTATTGGGATGCAGAACTGGAAGCCTGAAATTGGCGCTATCTGGCGCGGGCGGCTGCAAGCCAGATTGCGGCCAGCCCCATTGAGACAACCGCGTTCCAGCTGGCCATGGATAGCCCAAACAATTCCCACGGCACTTCGTCGCAACGTACCAGTGGCGCCGCCATGATTTGCTCCATCAACTGTTCAGCCGACAGGCCGCCGATGTCTCCGGATGTGCAGGTTGTCGGACCTTCCCACCAACCGCGTTCAACCCCGGTGTGATAAAGCCCGATAACAGCTGTCGTCAGTGCGGCGAACGCACCTGCATAAGGTAAGGAGCGAAGCGAGGGCAGGGCGAGCGCCACGCCGCCAATCAAAAAAGCTGCTCCATGAGGATAGCGCTGCCAGATGCATAGCTTACAGGGAGCCATGCCGCCGAGATGCTGAAACCCCCACGCCCCCAAAAGCATCGCCGCGGACCCGAGTGCGGCTAAGATGATAAGGTTTTTTTTGTTGGTCATAGGTATCTCACCAGCATGAAACCACCGATCAGAAGCACGATAAACAATGTGAAAACCAGACCGAGCCTTTTTTCGATGAAATCTCGGATTGGCTCACCAAAACCCCACAACAGCCCTGCAAGCACAAAGAACCGAAGCGCGCGGGCTAGGATCGAAGTTGCAATGAAAGTTCCAAGTGGCATTCCTGTCCAGCCTGACATGATGGTGATGACTTTGTAGGGGAATGGGGTCACACCCGCAGTCAACACCGCCCAAAAACCGAAATCGTTGAAGCGGGTGTTGAACTCCTCCATCGCCTGAGCCTTGCCCATGGCCTGCAATATTGGCTGGCCGACGCTGTCATAAAAGAAGGCGCCAATGGCATAGCCCAGCAATCCACCAAGAACCGACGCGACCAGGGCGACCGAGGCAATCAGCCAGGCTCGTGAGGGGCGGGCCAGAATCATCGGAATCATCAGCACGTCAGGCGGGATCGGAAAAACCGAGCTTTCTATGAAAGCAACCGCGGCAAGCGCCCACATGGCGTGCGGATGTTCCGCCAGACGAATTGTCCGGTCATAAAGAGAGCGCAGCATCGGGTTTCCGTTTCCACCAATCAATCTCGACTGCAGGGCAAATCATGCGGATCGCGAGCCGTCAACATCTGCAATAGGCAATTGCTGATTTTTGCCTCTGGACCTTCCTCAATTCGGACGCTAATCCAGTGTTCGTGGCCCAAGTGGCGGAATGGTAGACGCAGGGGATTCAAAATCCCCCGCCTTTGCGGGCGTGCCGGTTCGAGTCCGGCCTTGGGTACCATGAAAAGGGGCGCTTCCGAATTGCATCGGAGGAGCCCCTTTTTTTCTTTTGTAAATAAGGGTTTAGTTGTGCTGGTAGTGGCCGCGTCAGCGGCTTGAATCGCCCTGCAAGAAACTCGTCTTAAAGGCGACGCTTGTGATCTTGAAACGTTTTCTCGGACATTCAAAGCCTGCGTTTTTGAGATTGCGCGCGAGTAAACCGTGCCTCAGATAGGCAATTCTCATGCGGCCATATCGAGGGGCTGGACGTCTTCCAGCCCTTCGAAAAAGTGTGCGTAAACTTCCAGCGTGACAGACGGCGTGTGGTGAGTGGAATTATCTTCATCAATCGCATCGGGTTCGGGTGGCGAATCCCGCTGGATCAGTGCAAGGGAATTTCTTGCAGGGTTCGCTCGGACCAATGCGGGATGAGAAAGGTCGTTTGCAGGACCTGCATGCCAGTTTCTAGAAAAATCAGATCAATTTGAGGTTTTCTTGTGTAAGGGCTAGGGACTGGCCCGTGCATTCAACAACCTTTCGGCAAGCTTTTGTTTTTGCCATTTCAGATAGAGCAGATAGCTGAGCCGGTTGGTCTCGGAGCGCTGGATCGGGGACATCGCCTCAAAGTCTTCCAGCGAGATATTCGGCAGAAATGAAAGCTTGAATTCGAGGTATTTCGTCGCGCAACCATGCGCCTCGATTGGGGACAGCACAGTTCTGGTGGCTTTGTTAGCGCAACGGAAGTAGGCCTGAGCCTTATCGCGTGAAGGCACCTCGACCGCGATGCCCGGTGCGCATTCGGTCTTGGTGTAACTGCCGAAACCTGGGGAGTGGCTGCGGCGCGGCGCCGAATTCAGGGACAGTGCTGCGGCGAATGCGATGATGGCGCAGGATGGTACGATTGCGGTAACGGGCAGAGAATCCAGCATCTGTCGTACTTTCGCGGGTTATCTAGGAATGGCATCCAGTCTCGGGGCAGCCGACGCCGGGGGGCAAACGAAATTCCATGAAACCTCATGAAATCAACGGACCCTGAGAGCGCGGGTGTGAACAGGAATAGTGAAAAGACGGGATTTTCGGTGTAATATCACTTCATGCGTCCGGCCTGACAGGAAGGAGCAAGACCCGAGTGAGGTACGTTTTCAGCGAATTCGAAATGGACTTGATGCGCCGTCAACTCTTTAGCGGCGGTCGTAAGGTTTCTCTGCGTCCAAAAAGCTTCGATGTTCTGGCCTTCCTGGTGCGGAGTGCCGGGAAGCCGGTGGAAAGACAGGCGCTTTTGAATGCCGTCTGGCCCGACACTATCGCGTCGGCCGATACGCTGGCCCACAGCATCTGCGATATTCGAGACGCGCTTGGTGACGTGGGTAAGCAGCTTGTGCTGACAATTCCCGGCAAGGGCTATCAGCTGGCAGCCCCCGTCGTGGTGGCCGAAGAGCCGCAAAAGGAATCAGTCAGGTTACAGCACAGGGGAAACAGCAGGTTTCCCGTGATACTGGGAGTACTGGTTGTTCTGGCGGTCATCGCTGCTTTGATGATCCGCAAGTCACCCACTCGAGAGGAAGTTGTACTTCTTGCTGACCCGCCTTCGATCGCTGTCATTCCTTTCAGGAACCTGTCCGGAGACCCCGAAATCGAGCCGTTCGTGGCTGGACTCAGCTCGGATGTCAACGTGGCACTGTCGCGGGTTCCGGAACTGCTGACCATCGCGGAAAACACGGCGGCGCGGTACCGGAACCGGGAAATTGACATTGCGGCTATCGCTGCTGAACTGGGGGTCAGCCATGTCATGACCGGATCGGTACAGCGCGACGGGTCTTCTTTGCGAATCTTTGTCGAGGTTTCTTCGGGCCAGGATGCGTCTACTGTTTGGTCGAGACGGTATGACCGGAACCTGTCGCATTTTCTTGAACTGCAGGATGACATCGTACGTAATGTTCTTGTCGGCTTGCAGATCGAACTGACGCATGGCGATACTGCCGGATATCTCAGTGGCGGAACCAGAGACATCGAGGCGTGGCTGACCAATTTCGAAGCACTGTCGGAAGGCTTCAAGTTTCGCGAAGACAGCAACTTGCGCGCACGACATTTGTATGAAACGGCGGCGCAGCTGGATCCGAATTGGGCCGAACCGCTTGCCGGGCAGGCTTGGACCTATCGTGAAGCATTGCGGCGCGGCTGGTCGCATGACCCGGAGGGAGACAGAAAGAAGTGGCTTAACCTCGCGGAAGCCTGCGCCGAACTGGACCCGGCGAAACACAGCTGTTTCATACAGCTTGGCAACTATTACATCGAGAACGGGCAGGTGGAGCAGGGGCTGGAGCTGAGAGAAATCGCGCTGAAACTCGCGCCCAGCGATCTGTCGGCCCTGTCCGGCCTGGCATGGCAACTGATCCTTGTCGGTGATGTTTCTCGGGGGCTTGAGCTGTTGCAGAGGGCCAAGAAGGTTAGCCCGATCCATCCGCCCTGGCTGCTTGCGACCGAGGCCTATGGCTACCAGATGGTTGGAGAGTTCGACAAAGCCGTCGAGCTGTTCCGGGAGGCGCTGGATCGGGGTGATTTTCCAGACTGGCACGCGAGGCTGGCGGCGGTTTATGTCGAATTGGATGACATGGAAAACGCGAGGCTGCATGGCAGGACATTTGTCGAGAAAAGCCCAGGCAGGACGGTTTCTGACCTGACGAAAATCCTGACGATTCAGGATGCCGAACGCACAGAACACTATTCCGATCTGCTGAGACGGGCAGGGGTTCCGGATTGACAGGGTCTGTTTGCGCGGAGAAGTGCTGGAAAATCGACGGAGACGTTGAGTTCGCAGCGCATAGGAGCATTGTTTTGTCTGTTGGAGAGCTTCGTCGTCTCCAGGTGCCTGGCAGCATCATTGGTCGGACCTAACTCGGCTTGAATCCTGTCACAACGAATTGAGGGGACACCAACAGGTAGGTTCCTCTGTCGAGAGCTCTTTCGATCTGTTCGACAACTTGCTTGATTGAGCCGGCGTCCAGAATTCGGCTTTCCATTGCATATTTGGCCATGTTGTGAACCATACCCAACAGACGGCCATTTACGTCTGCGTTCGCGAAAACCGAAATCTTAATATCGTGAAACCCCGCCTCCGCAAATGTCCGGTACAGCTTTCTGCCCATGTCCGAATTCCGGCAGGCAAAAGACGCAGACTTGACGAAGGCCCGCCACAGATCGTGCTCGACCGGCTCGGCGACCATCATGTACCAATCGCCGTCGATGGCGTGGGTCAGGCCGCCAGGTCTAAGTGCGCGGCGAAACTCCCGCAGGGTTTCAACCGGTTCGTCAACATACATGAGAGTATTGCGGGCGGTTACCCGGTCCAGGGAATTGTCGGCAAGCGGAAGCGTGATCCCGTCGCTATGATGCGTGTGCAGGCGATCGGCGACACCAGCTTGGGTGGCGTTTCGTCTAGCAATTTCAAGAAAGTCGGAGTTGATGTCTATGGCGTGGACCTGGCCCTCATCGCCCACCCGTCGGGCCAATTCTACGGCGATTTTGCCCGGGCCACATCCAAAGTCGGCTACGATTTGGCCTGTTGAAATACCTGCCGGCGCGTAGAGTGTTTCGGCTGCGTTGTCCCATTGGAAGCCGGATTTGTATGCCGACATCCGGTCCTGCTCAATGTGGCGCCAATGCGCTTTGTAGAAAGGCTCACTTGTCAATTTGCAGTTCCTGATTGCAGGACAAGACAATGCCTAGCACGATCAGAGAGCAATGTCTGTCTTGACGGCCAATCGAACACAGATCACAGCCCGTCTGGTACCCAGAATTTCGCTACAGCGTGGCGTTTTTCTCCCGACCTCTGTTTGATCGGCCGAAACCCTTTCTTGGGTCACGGGAACTGTGGCAATGAGATCGGTCAAACCTCTCGTGCCGGTAAGGTTGGCAAGGTCGGGAGGCGGCTTTGGAGCCGTGAGCGGGCGTTTCGTTTGTCGAAAACCGCAATTGCCGTACGAGGTTACCGAATTTCCAGCAAATCCGCCTTTGCCAAACCTTGCAAGACCATCTCTTCGTGGGACGAGTCAGATAAAGACAGTCGTGCCAGCCGGGTTTTGATGGAAAATGACGGGTCAATGGCCTGCAGTTCCTTCCAAATCGCACGCGCTTGGTCGAGTTCGCCAAGGTGCCCCAATGCGGAGGCCAACCAGGCGCGTCCGATATCGGTGTCTTTCACGAGGAAAACACGTTCTCGCAACAGCACCGCAGCGGTTTCGAAGTTGCCTTTCAGGAAATGCGCCATGGCCAGAAACTGCAGGTATTGATGGCGAAATGACGGATCAAGCCGGATAGCGCGCTCAAGATGGTCGATCGCGCCTTCTAGCTTGCCCTGAGCCAGCTCAATTTCGCCCCTAGTGAACCAGCCCAAAGAATAATCGGAGCTTTTCGACATCGCCTTGTCAAGCAGTTCACTCGCTAGGTCCAGCTTTCCCTGCCAGCGCGCGATGACCGCAAAAGCGTGATTGGTCCACAGCCCGTCTGGCCTGATTTTCAAACCTTGTTGGGCAAATACCTCGGCCCTACGCATCGCTTCTTCGGAAGAGGTGCCAGACCAGTGGTTATGGAAATCCAACACATGCATTATTGCGAGAATGGCATGTGCGTCTGCATAATCCGGATCACGGGAAATTGCCCGTTCGCCATAAAAGACCGCCTGCTTCCAGCCGTCAGCGTTCATACCGGGAAAGAACAGAAAACCGCGCATGCGCATGAAGTCTTCGTGGGCCTCTATGTTGGCCGTGCCGACATCTGTGATGTTGGCACGCTCGGTGGAGGTCAGCGAAACCTTTAACGCCTTAACGATTTCAAGCGTCACCTCGTCTTGTACCGCAAAAATGTCGGTCAGGTCCCGGTCGTAGCGATCTGCCCAGACGTGACTTCCGTCTCTGGCATCAATCAGCTGCGCATTGATGCGGACACGTTGCCCGGCCTTCCTAACGCTGCCTTCCAGAACATGGGTAACACCCAGTTCCTGTCCAATGATGCGCAAATCAACGGGCTTTCCCTTGTAGGCAAAGCTAGAATTGCGTGCGATCACCGTCAAACCGGAGACCTTGGACAGATCGGTGATGATGTCTTCACTGATCCCGTCCGAAAAATACTCCTGTTCTGGGTCGCCGGACATGTTGTCCAGAGGCAGGACGGCGATGGAATGGGGTGCGTCGCGAGAGGATGAAGAATTGCGTTGCTTTGCAGGCTGTGCGTCAGTGGCATTCTGCGGATGCCAATGGAACACCCGCAGGGGACGGTCGATATTCTTTACTGAGACAATTCCGCCGTCCTGAAAGGCCATTCCCAAGCGGTCGCCGACGCTTTCCTGTACGACCGAGGAAATGCATATGCCCCCTGGTCGGGCCAGTTGTTCCAGCCTGCTGGCAACATTCACACCATCGCCAAAAATATCGTCGTCCTGAAAGATTATGTCGCCCAGATTGATTCCGATCCTCAGGGTGATGCCCGAGGTGTCATCCAGACCTGCCATCGTTTCCTGAATGTCTTTGCCACATTGCACGGCATCCAGAACACTCAGGAACTCCACGAGGGCACCATCACCCATGAGTTTCACCACGCGTCCGTTGTTGCGGGACACAATCGGAGCGAAAACGATCTTCCGGTGCTGATTGAGTGCGCCCAGAGTCCTTGACTCGTCTTCGGCCATCAGCCGGGAATACCCGACTATGTCCGCGGCAAGGATGGCGGAAAGGCGACGAGGCTGCAAAACGTCGGTCATGACAAAGTCGTATGGCAGTTCTCCACCGCGGTCTAGCCGGGTCTTCTTTCAAACCCGCTTTTCCCGGTTGAAAAGCCAAGGCGTTGCCTTGTCTCTCGTGAACAGCGCTGGATTGAGCTCTGCCCTTTCGTCGTGTCGTTTCCCTGACAAGCATGTTTCGAGTAAAATGAAACCCCAAGGCTGTGGATACTAGCCGAGCATCCGACAAGGGGGAGAATTGCTGTGGAGCGCAGGATTGACCTGAATAATGGCCAAAAGGTCTGGACTAAGACGGTAGGCAGCGGCCCCGGCTTACCGCTATTGCTGCTACATGGCGGGCCCGGGGCCGGGCATGACTATCTCGAACCGCTTGAGGCGCTTGGAGCTGACCGTCCGGTGATTTTCTACGATCAGCTTGGCTGTGGGAAATCGGACAAGCCGAACAACCCCGCGCTATGGACCATTGAACGCTTTTCGGATGAGGTTCAGGAAGTGCGCGATGCCCTTGACTTGGGGCGCTGCCATATACTTGGACAAAGCTGGGGCGGTTGGCTGGGCATTGAATACCTGCTGCGTCACCCGCCGGGTCTGGCCAGTATGGTCCTGGCGTCGACCTCGGCCTCGATTCCGCAGTTTTCGGCGGAATGTGACCGCCTGATTGCGGAACTGCCAGACAAGCACCGAAAGGCACTGCAATACCACGGGCCGCGCGGTGAGTTCGAACATGAGGCCTATGCCGCGGCCGAACAGGTGTTTTATGGCAACCATGTTTGCCGTTTGGAGGAGTGGCCGGACTGCCTTATGCGCTCGGTAGAGAACCTGCACCACAATCAGGTCTACGAGACAATCAACGGCCCGAACGAGTTCACCACCATCGGCAACCTGCGTTACTGGAACCGCATTCCGGATCTCGGTCAGATCAAAATCCCGTGCCTGATCACCTGTGGCCGCCATGACGAACTTGGTCCGAACTGTGCTGAAACCTTGCAAAAAGGCATTCCCAACGCTGAAATGGTGATCTTTGAAGCTTCGGCACATGTGGCGCACATCGAGGAAACGGAAGCCTACATCAGATGCGTGTCGGAGTTTCTGAAACAGCACGATTGATTTGCTGTTTCCCTTAAAAGGAGCGCATGAAAGCCAAAGCGACGATATGAAAAGCGAAGGACCGCGGTCACTGATAGCCATAGCTCGCGGAGAGTATTTTTAGTTTATTGAAGGCTATGCTCGGCCAATGGGCGCATTCCGCCGCTTGGACGCTGCTTTGAATTTTTTTCAAGCAGCGCCAAGCTTGATTCCTGCGGGTCTTCTATCCCAATTGCACCAGCGCATGGCGTTTCTTGCCTGCGCTCAACTTGATCGGCGAGGCTAGGGCGCCTGCGTCGATCATCAGGCCTGCGTCGGTCAGCGGCGTGTCATCGAGGCGGGCGCCGTTTTCGGCGATCAGGCGCTTGGCCTCTTTGCCCGATTTGGCGAGCCCCGATTTGACAATGATCTGCACGATGGACATTCCGTCACCCAACTCTTCGGCGCTGAGGGTGAGGGTTGGCAGGTCGTCGCCCACACCGCCCTTCTCGAACACCTCGCGCGCGGTCGCCTCGGCGGTTGCGGCGGCTTCAGCCCCGTGGCAGAGCGTAGTGACCTCGTTGGCGAGGATGATCTTGGCTTCGTTGATGTCCGAGCCTGCCAGCACACCCAAGCGGGCGCATTCCTCGACCGGCAGCTCGGTGTAAAGCTTGAGAAAGCGGCCTACGTCGGCATCGGTGGTGTTGCGCCAGAACTGCCAGAATTCGTAAGGCGAACGCATGTCGGCGTTGAGCCAGACTGCACCGTCCTGGGACTTGCCCATCTTCTTGCCGTCCGAGGTGGTTAGCAACGGCGAAGTGAGGCCATAGACCTCATGGTCGATCACCCGGCGGGTCAGGTCGATGCCGTTGACGATATTGCCCCACTGATCCGAACCGCCCATTTGCAGGATGCAGCCGTAACGGCGGTTCAACTCCATGAAGTCATAGGCCTGGAGGATCATGTAGTTGAATTCCAGGAAGCTGAGCGATTGTTCGCGGTCGAGGCGGGATTTCACGCTCTCGAAGCTAAGCATCCGGTTTACGCTGAAATGCCGCCCGATATCGCGCAGGAAATCGAGATAGTTCAGGTCGTCCAGCCACTCGGCATTGTTGAGCATCAGCGCGGCGTTTTCGGCGCCGCTGTCATAGTCGATATAGGCGGCAAAGACCTTGCGGATGCCAGCGATATTGCCGTCAATCTGGTCCGGCGTGAGTAGCGGGCGTTCATCGGCGCGAAAGGATGGGTCACCCACCTTGGTGGTGCCGCCGCCCATCAGTGTGATCGGCTTGTGCCCGGTCTTTTGCAGCCAGCGCAGCATCATGATCTGGATCAGGCTGCCCACGTGAAGCGACTTGGCGGTGGCGTCAAAGCCGATATAGCCCGGCTGGCATCCCTTGATCAGCGCCTCGTCGAGACCCTGGTAATCGGTGCAGTCGGCGAGAAAGCCGCGCTCCATCATCACCGCGATGAAATCCGATTTGGGATGGTAGGTCATGTCTTGCCTCGGGTTGGAATTGCGGGGCAACTTATAGAGAGCAATCCGGAAAGTGGAAACCGGTTTTCGGGGCAAAATGCGTGCGTATTCGGGGCTTCGTCAATCGAAAGGAAAAGGCCATGAGCAGGGCCATCAGCAAGACAGGGCCGGTGCGGGCGCTGGGGGCGATGTCGGGAACGTCGATGGACGGGATCGACGTGGCCGTGGTCGAAACCGACGGGCACCAGATCAAAGCGTTCGGGCGAAGCGGATACAGGGCCTATACCCCGGACGAACGCGTCGTTTTGCGCGCCGCGATGGGTCAGTGGAAGGGCGACGATGTCGAGGCGGCGGAAATGCTGGTGACTTTGCTGCATGCCGAGGCGTTGGCCGGGTTCGCAGATGTCGCTCTGGTGGGGTTTCACGGCCAGACACTGGTGCATGATCCGCAGGGCAAGGGCACCTTGCAGGTGGGTGACGGAGCTGCGCTTGCCGAAAGACTGGGAGTGCCGGTGGTGTGGGATTTCCGCTCGGACGATGTGGCGATGGGTGGCGAGGGCGCGCCGCTGGCGCCGTTCTTTCATTTCGCCTGCGCCAAATGGTTCGACGCTGGCCAGCCCTTGTGTTTTCTCAATCTCGGCGGGGTCGGCAACCTGACCTATGTGGACCCGTCCTTTGCCCGACCCGAGGAGAAGGGCGCGCTGTTGGCCTTTGATACCGGGCCCGCAAATGCGCCGGTTGATGACCTGATGCAGGCGCGATTCGGTCTGGCAATGGACCGCGATGGCGCGGTAGCGTGCAAAGGGACGGTCGAAGAAGGCATTCTGGAGCGGGCCCTGGCCGAGCCCTTCTTTGCCCGCATTCCACCCAAGTCGCTTGATCGCAACGATTTCGCTCGGATGGCGGCGCTGGTCGACCCCCTGGCCGACGCTGATGCGGTGGCAACACTGACGGCGTTGTGTGCGGCGAGCGTGGCGCAGGGGATGGACCATTGCCCGAAACCGCCGGCGCGCGTTCTGGTCACCGGCGGCGGGCGGCACAACCCGGTATTGATGCAGATGCTGCGAGTGTCGATAGATTGCCCGGTTGAACCGGTTGAGGCGGTGGGGCTGAATGGCGACATGCTCGAGGCGCAGGCTTTTGCCTATCTGGCGGTGCGTGTGGCGCGGGGGCTGCCGACCTCCTGTCCGGGCACGACCGGTGTCAAGGCGCTGGTGGGGGGCGGGATTGTCAGCGTTCCAGAGCACTGAGGTAGTCGGAAGTGAACTCTCCGTACCCGTGCGAGGTCGAAGTCAGATGTGTCCGCGTGAAGGTGTGAAAGGCGGGCAACTGGTGAAACGGCACATTCGGAAAGGCATGGTGCTCGGCATGATAGGGCATGTTCCAGGCCAGGAACCGAACGATCCGGTTGGTGAAAGTGGTGCGCGAGTTTTCCAGCATGTTGGAGACGGCCGGGCATAGCCCGTGTTCGGCCAGCAGGTAGGCGCGCAAAAACGGTTGACCCACCAGAACCGGCAGAACCCAGAGCCACAGGAGCACAGGAGAGGTCAGAAGGCTGAGCGCTGCCAGCGCATAGAGCACCAGTAGACCCTGCGCCTCGTGCCGCATTGCCGGGTGTCGGCGTTGCGGCAAATAGGGCGCGTCGATCCGGCCGATGGCGTTCTGCACCAGCACTTTGGCCATGCCCGTCCAATAAAACCAGCCGCTGAGATAGACGATTAGGCTGCCGCGGCTACGGGGCCGTGGTCTGCCAGCCAGTTCCGGATCCCGGTCGGGATCGTTGGTCCATTTATGATGGGCCAGATGAAAATAGCGAAACCAGGTGAAGGGCAAGGCGATGAGCAATCCCGCCGCATGCCCAACCGCCTCGTTCATCCAATCGGTGCGAAATGGCGTTTTGTGGGTGCATTCGTGGCTGAGCGTGAAGAGAAACACCAGCAACAGGCCCTGCGGAAGAATCAGCAACGGCCAAAGCGGAACCTGCAAGAATATACCTGCCGTCGTCACAGCCAGAGCCGTAAGATAGAGCGCCAGATGCCTCAACCCGGCCCGGTCCGAGCGTTGCTGCAGCGCCGCTTTGGTTTCGGCGGGAAGGGAAGAGATCAGGTCGCTATGGTCCATGGCTCATAGTCGCAATGCGGAGGGCTCGGTCAAGTACGTCATTTCGCCAAGGGCGCTGCCCCTCTTGCCCTTCGGGTAAAAAACCCCGGGGAGTTTGAGGGACTGCGTCCCTCATAAATATAAGAATAAAAGCGCGCCAAAGGCGCTCAATTTGACGGGATGTCGAAACCGGGTGCGGCGAGTTCGAAGCCGCTGAATTCAAAGCCGGGTGAAACGGTGCAACTGACCAGTGTGAAATCGCCAGTGCTGCGGGCTGCCTGCCAGTGGTTTTCGGGTACGATCAGTTGCGGTGCTCCGTTTGTCAGGTCAGGGGTCAGCAGGTGGTCGGTAGCGGGGCCTGTTTCGGTGGCGCTTACAGACAGGGTCAGCGGTGCACCCGCGTGGTAGAGCCAGATTTCCGTCGCGTCGACCTTGTGCCAGTGGCTGCGTTCGCCGACCTGGAGCAGAAAGTAGATGCAGGTGCCAGTTGCGCGGCCGGGATTTCCGGCGCGCCAGGTTTCGCGGAACCAGCCGCCCTCGGGATGGCGTTGCAGGTTCAGGCGGTCGATGATCTCGTGCGCGGTCATTGAGACTCCGTGGTATTTTGCGCGATTATGCCGGGGGTTGATCGCTGAGGCTATGGCAATTCCGTGCGCGAAGCATATGTTCGGGCCATGACCCTGACGATCCCCTTCGACAACACCTATGCCCGTTTGCCTGGCAGTTTTTATGCGCGGCTGGCGCCGCAACGGGTGCGCGCGCCACGGTTGATTGCTTTCAACGAAGATCTGGCGCGGATCATGGGCATTGTGCCTGGTGAGGTCGACGAAATGGCGCAGGCCTTTGCCGGCAACGTTCTGCCCGAAGGGGCAGAGCCGCTGGCGCAGCTCTATTCCGGGCATCAGTTCGGGCATTACAATCCGCAACTGGGCGACGGGCGCGCCTTGTTGCTGGGTGAGACGGTCGGAGCCGACGGGGTGCGCCGTGACATTCAGCTGAAGGGATCGGGCCGAACGCCGTTTTCGCGGCAGGGCGACGGGCGGGCGTGGCTGGGGCCGGTGCTGCGCGAATACGTAGTGTCCGAGGCGATGCACAACCTGGGCATTGCGACCACGCGGGCGTTGGCTGCGGTCGAGACCGGAGAGGTGGTGCTGCGCGAAGGGCCGATGCCCGGCGCAGTGTTGACGCGGGTGGCACGGAGCCACCTTCGCGTGGGGACGTTTCAGGTGTTTGCCGCGCGTGGCGATATCAACGGTTTGAGGCGGCTAACCGATTATACCATTGCACGGCATTACCCTCAGGTAGAGGGGCCGATGGGATTGCTGCGCGCTGTTCGGGACGCGCAGGCGCGGTTGATCGCACAATGGATGAGCGTAGGGTTCATTCACGGGGTGATGAACACCGATAATTGCTCGATCGCCGGGGAAACCATAGACTATGGTCCCTGCGCGTTCATGGACAGCTATCATCCCAACACGGTTTACAGTTCGATCGATCGGACAGGGCGCTATGCCTATGCCAATCAGCCCGATATCGCCGTATGGAACATGGCGCAACTTGCCACCGCGTTGATACAGCAGATGGAGGACCGGGAGGTGGCGGTGGAGGAGGCGACGGAGATCGTCCACGATATGCCTGGGGCGATCGAGGGAAACTGGCTGCGGCTGTTCCGTGCCAAGGTTGGGCTTGCGACGGAAGAGGCAGGGGATATGGAACTGATCGGAGATCTGCTGACAAGGATGGCACAGAACCAGGCGGATTTCACAAATACATTCCGGGCGTTGGGGACTACTGTGGCGCGGGACCAGTTCGCCGATCCGACGGCCTATGACACCTGGATCAAGACATGGGGCGCGCGCGTAGAGAGAGAGGAAGGCGTGGCGAATCGGTTGGTGGAGGCCAATCCGGCCTTCATTCCGCGCAACCACCGGATCGAGCAGATGATCGAAGCGGCGGTGCGGGGTGATTGCGCGCCGTTCCATCGCCTGAACGATGTGTTATCGCGCCCTTATCAGGATCAGCCCGAGAACCGGGACCTCACCCGTCCGCCGACCGAGAGCGAAGTAGTGCATGCGACGTTCTGCGGAACCTGACATGCGGGGTGGGGTTGCGCATTGCGGTGACGGCGGCGATGCTCAGGGCATTCTGCCGGTCCGAGAGACAATGACCAAAACCGCGACCCTTCGCATTGCGAGTTACAACATCCAGAAATGTGTGGGCCTCGATCTGCGCCGCCAGCCGCAGCGCATCCTTAAGGTGCTGGACAGGCTGGGGGCCGATATCGTGGTGTTGCAGGAGGCCGACAAGCGCCTACCACCTCGTCCCGCCGCGCTGCCGCATTTCATGCTGGAAGAGGCCGGTTGGCAGGTAGCCGATCTGGGCGGCGCGGGCAGCCTGGGATGGCATGGAAATGCGGTGATCTGGCGCGGCGCGGGTATCACCGTGCATCGGACCGGCCATCACGATCTGCCGGGTCTGGAGCCGCGCGGCGCGGTGCGGGTGGAGTTCGAGACCTCGATTGGCCCTTTGAGGGTGCTTGGCATGCATCTGGGTCTGATGTCGCGATGGCGGCACCGGCAGGTGGTACACATGCGCCAGGACAGCCACAGGCTGGAGGCGATGCCGACTGTCTGGGCGGGCGATTTCAACGAATGGTCGCGCCACCCGGTACTAGATCATCTGGTTCCGGACATGCGCTTTCTGCCACCTATACCAAGCTTCCCGGCCGCGCAGCCGCTGGGGGCGCTGGACCGGATCGCGCTGGGTCCGGGGCTGGAGGCAAGGGCGCACGGGGTCTGTTCCGACCGGCCCGCGCACATCGCTTCGGACCATTTGCCGGTCTGGGCGGATCTGGGTGTTGCGCGCCCAGGGTCGTCTTGAATCCGCCGGTCTCCGGAGATTCTGACGTGATCGTCAAGGCTGAATGCGTGAAGTTCGTCAGCGTTGGATCGTGTGGACCCATCTCTGGTTGGAATGGCCCATTGGTTTCCCGGGTATTCTTGCCGTTTCCGAAGCTCCGCTCATGCTACCAGAAACCCTTGTGCCCTTCGGCAACCTCGTCCTCGATTTCGGAGTAGGGGCCACGGGTTTCCACAAGGCGCTGGCCCGCGGTGAATACCGCCTCGCAGGGCAAGTCCAACGTCAGGTTTTCGGGATTGTTGCCAGTCAATACCGCCAGACGCTTTTCGGTCATGCCATAGACGACTGTGCCAATCCCTGCCCAATAACAGGCCCCGGCGCACATGCAGCAAGGTTCGACCGATGTGTATAATGTGCATTTTTCAAGGAATTCCGGATCGTATTGACGGCTCGCTTTGCGTGCGACATTCAATTCGGCGTGCCCGACCCCCTTGTCATCCCCATAGCTGTTGCCGGAGCGGATGAGGATTTCACCGTGCGGGTCGACCAATGTTGCGCCGAACGGATGATTGCCTGAAGCGCGGCTTTGCTTTGCTATCCGGATTGTCTCGCGCAAATGCCGAAGATCGCGTTCCTTCATGTCGCCCTCCTGACGGTTGAAATCACCAAGTTCAAACAACTCTTCTTGTGACATTATCAGTGTTTGCGCGCATTTGAGCGTGCTTTCATATTCGTTGTGTGGAGACTTTCGAAAGGTTCCTTGTCAAAGTTCAGAATCCTAGTCGACGCAGGCTCGTAATTGGAGTTCGTACTTTTCAATCACGGCGCGACAGCCGGTGTGCCGGATCCATCTTGACGGCAGGCCTTGTGGTCAAACTGATCAGGCTAGGCAACCAATGTTGACGTCTTCCTGCGCCGGTGTGCCGCAAAACCCGGTGGCAGTACGGGCGCGAACGTATTATGACGGAACTCCAAAGACCGATGGGGACTGGTAATGTCGGACACGATCATCGCCCGATGCGAGGCCAAGGGCCTGCGTATGACCGGCCAGCGCCGGATCATTGCCCGAGTGCTGGAGGACAGCGACGATCATCCGGATGTGGAAGAGCTTTACGCCCGCGCCTCGGCGCTTGACTCGGGGATCTCGATCGCCACGGTCTATCGCACTGTAAAGCTGTTCGAGGAGTCCGGAATTCTGGATCGGCTGGAATTCGGCGATGGACGGGCGAGGTACGAGGATGCCGAGCGTGACCATCATGATCATCTGATCGACCTGAATTCGGGTGAGGTGATCGAGTTCGTCGATCCCGAGATCGAGGTGCTGCAGGAAAAGATCGCGGCCCGGCTGGGGTACAGGCTCAAGGGGCACAAGCTGGAACTATACGGGGTGCCGGTCAAGAAATCCTGACGGCGAAGGGCGCTGCCCCCCCTCTTGCCCTGCGGCAATTCACCCCAGGGTATTTCAAACCAGAAAGAAGCAGGTGCGCATCACGGATTGCGATGGTGTGCGTCACGTCTTTTGATGGCGCGCGCCGGGATTTTGCTTGCCGGGATAGCGATCTTGGGGTTTGGGTGGCGGTGTCACCGGGCAGGTTGGTCGCCCGGCTTTCAGGGAACGCGCATGAACAACGTCAACGGCATCTTGCTGGTCGTGGCCTCGATGGCCTTTTTTACGCTTGAGGACATGTTCATCAAGCAGTTGTCGGGCGCGGTGCCGACTGGGCAGATCATGATCGTGTTGGGTGTCTTTTGTTCGACTGCCTTTCTGGTTATGGCGTTCGTGGGGCGCAAAAGGGTGTTTCTGCGCGAGGCCTGGGCGCCTCTTCCACTTGTTCGGGCGGCCTCGGAAGCGGTGGGGGCATTATTCTTCATCACCGCCTTGTCGCTGGTCGACCTGTCGACGGTGGCGGCAGTTTTCCAGGCCCTGCCACTGACGATTACGATGGGTGCGGCATTATTCATGGGCGAGCAGGTGGGCTGGCGTCGCTGGTCTGCTATTTTTGTCGGACTTATCGGCGTGCTGATGATCATCCGCCCCGGTTTCGAGGGGTTCGAGCCCGAATCCCTGTTTGTCGTGGCCACTGTCGTCGCCATTGCCGCGCGTGATCTGATTACACGGGTGATCGATGCGAAGGTGCCCTCGGTCGTGGTAGCTTCTCAGGCTTATTTGGGGCTGATCTTTGCTGGTGTGGCGCTGATGCTGTTCTCGGGGCAGTCCGTGGCGCCGTTGGAGAGCGTGCAGATCGGGCCGTATTTCGGCGCCGTCGTCTTTGGGGTGCTGGGCTATTATGGCATCGTCAGCGCAATGAGGATCGGAGAGGCCTCGGCAGTCACGCCGTTTCGGTACACCCGGCTGGTATTCTCCATTCTGGCAGGCATGCTGGTGTTCGGAGAGCAGCCTGATGCCTGGACGCTGGCCGGGGCGTCTCTGATCATCCTGTCCGGGCTTTATACTTTTTTCCGCGAACGCAAACTGGCACGCAAAATGGCATTGGCGGCGGTCTGAACTGCGGCTTGCTGTCTCAGATCCGGAACGCTCCTGAAGATGTTGGCGCAAACAGTGAAATGTTAGCCCTAAACCACGGGAAATTGGAGCGTTAGCGATAACGGAGGCGGTTTACAATCTGCCCGGCAGTGCTATGACGCTGACAACTCTAGCCATCGTCAGGAACCGATTTCATGAGCACCATCATCGATATTCACGCGCGCGAAATTCTCGACAGCCGGGGCAATCCAACCGTTGAGGTGGACGTGATCCTGGAAGACGGCACCATGGGCCGCGCCGCCGTGCCTTCGGGCGCGTCGACCGGAGCTTATGAAGCGGTGGAAAAGCGTGATGGCGACAAGGCACGTTACTTGGGCAAGGGCGTGCTGGAGGCAGTCGCGGCCGTCAATGGCGAGATTGCCGAGGAACTGGTCGGCTTTGATGCCACCGAACAGGTGGCGATCGACAGTGCGATGATTGAGCTGGACGGTACCGAGAACAAGGGCCGTCTGGGCGCCAATGCGATTTTGGGTGTTTCGCTTGCGGTGGCGAAGGCGGCCGCCGATTTCACCACCCAGCCGCTTTACCGCTATGTGGGCGGCTCATCGGCCCGCGTTCTGCCGGTGCCGATGATGAATATCATCAATGGCGGCGAGCATGCCGACAACCCTATCGACATTCAGGAATTCATGATCATGCCGGTGAGCGCGGGCAATATCCGTGACGCTGTACGCATGGGATCGGAAGTATTCCACACGTTGAAGAAAGAGTTGTCGACCGCCGGGCTGGCGACTGGCGTAGGCGACGAAGGAGGATTTGCCCCCAATATCGCTTCGACCCGCGAGGCGCTGGATTTCATTCTCAAGTCCATTGAAAAGGCCGGGTACAAGCCCGGCGAGGAAATCTATCTGGCGCTGGATTGTGCCGCGACCGAGTATTTCAAGGATGGAAAATACGTGCTGTCGGGTGAAGGCAAGACCCTGTCGAGCGAGGAGAACGTGGCCTATCTGGCGGCCTTGGTGCAGGACTATCCGATTATTTCGATCGAGGACGGGATGTCGGAGGATGACTGGGATGGTTGGAAGGCACTGACCGACGAATTGGGCGGCAAGGTGCAGCTGGTGGGGGACGATCTGTTCGTGACCAATCCGGCGCGCCTGGCCGAAGGGATCGCGAAGGGCTGCGCCAATTCGATGCTGGTGAAGGTGAACCAGATCGGGTCGCTGACCGAGACGCTGAAAGCGGTCGATATGGCGCATCGCGCACGGTACACCAACGTGATGAGCCACCGTTCGGGCGAGACCGAGGACGCCACCATTGCAGATCTGGCTGTCGCCACAAACTGCGGCCAGATCAAGACCGGTTCGCTGGCGCGATCGGACCGGCTGGCCAAGTACAACCAGCTTATCCGGATTGAGGAAAGCCTGGGCGAGGTGGCTGAATACGCTGGGCGGTCGATTCTGCGCTGAGGCGCTTGGATCGGCTGGAAAGTTCTGGCCAGCCGTTCATTTCAGGGTACTCTGGCCGGGTCGTTCGATAGGGATGGCCCGATCATGATTCAGGCATTGATCTTTGACGTATTCGGCACGTGCGTGGACTGGCGCAAGTCGGTCGCGCGCGAGGTGGCCGAGCATGTGCCGCAGGTGGACGCCGCAGCGTTCGCGACGGCGTGGCGGGCGGAATATGATTCAGCGATGGCCCGAGTTCGGCGAGGCGCTCGGGGATATGTACCGCTGGACGACCTGCATCTGGAAAATCTGATGCGCGTGTGTGGTGCGATGGGGGTCCATTTGGTGAAGCCGCTGGCGCTGAACGCGGCGTGGGAAAGGCTCGACCCTTGGCCGGATGTGGTTGAGGGGCTTCAGCTGTTGCAGCGGGACCGGATAATCGCGCCTTGTTCCAACGGCTCGATTGCGCTGATGACGCGGTTGGCACGCTATGCCGGGTTGCCGTGGGATTGTATTCTGGGGGCCGATCTGGCGCGGGACTACAAACCCAAGGCGGAGGTCTATCTGAAGAGTTGCTCCGCGCTGCGACTGCCGCCCGAACGGGTAATGATGGTGGCGGCACATAACAGCGATCTGCATGCGGCCCGGACAGCGGGACTGTTGACCGGGTTCGTGCCGCGCCCGACCGAGCATGGGGTGGGACAGGTCACCGACCTGGAGCCTGACAACGACTGGGACATCGTGGCGGCCGATTTCATCGATCTGGCCGAACAGGTGCGGGTGCATGGATAGGCGGGTTTTGTCGGTATCGCTGGCGGAGGGCGACCGGGATCTGGCCGCGATCCGGCTGCTTTGCCGAGACTATCGTACGCTGCTTGACGAACGCTGGTCGGATGTGCCGGCCTTTCTGGATCGATACTGTAACGAACAGACCTTCGAGAACCTGTTGCGGCGGCTGCCTGAACTGCATGCACGCCCAAAGGGGGCGCTGTTCGTGGCACGGTTGCAGGACCGTGTCGTGGGATGCGCGATGACGCATGCGGTCGGGGCAGGAGTCTGCGAGATAAAGAGGGTGTACGTATCGGACGTGGCGCGCGGTCACGGTGCGGGTCTGGCCTTGTTCGAAGCGGCGATGAATCAGGCGCGCGAGGATGGCTATGTGCGGATGGTGCTGGACACGACCACGCGGCTGACCGAGGCGATTGCCCTTTATCGTAAGCTGGATTTTGTGGAAGTGGAGCCATTCTATACCCCGGACGCGGATCTGGAGGAGCACCTGATGTTCTTTGGGCGAGAGCTTTGAGCGGGATGCGACATCAAGGCAGGGTCTATTTCCTTGGAAGTGTTCACGGATTTCTCGCGAAAACTTGAATATGTGTGAACGAGGCTACATCTTTTTCGAATAGGGTCCGCTTTGATGGAGCCAGATCTTGGAAAGGGAAAACGATGTCTTTCAGAAAAGGAACTCTTGTTCTGACAGTGATCTCCCTGGGAGTTCTGGCGGCCTGCACAGGGGAAAGCAGTTACAATACCTGTTGCACCTATTACGGGGGGCGCTGAGCGGGCAGCGCGATTTGACCAGCCCGCAGGGGTTCAGTTTCAGAAGGGGAAGGCAATGACGTTGAACAGGCAGTTTTTGGTTCTTGCGGTGATGGCAATGGCGGTTCTGTCGGCGTGCACCGAACCGGATACATACCCGGTGACCGGTGAAAAGGCGTCGGCGAATGATTGGGTGAGAGAGGACTTTGGCAGCGCTTATTACGGGCGCTGAGGGAGGACCGGTCAGAGCTTGCGGCTCATCAGCATGTAGGTTTCTCGCGGAGTGAAGCCGGTGCGGCGGTAAAGCCCCTGGGCTTTTTCATCGTGACGGTCGACTTCGAGATGCAGGGCTCTGAGGCCACCGGCGGCAAGCGCCTTGGGCAGTTCCAGCAGCACCTCGGTAGCGATGCCGCGTCCGCGCACGGCGGGGCGGATATAGATCTCATCGACGAACCCGTCCATGCCGCCAAACTCGACCGACCAGCCGAAGGTGATGATGATGTAGCCCAGTGGCGCGCGCGTCGGGCCGATCAGGTAGACGCAACCGTGCGGTATGCCCTGAAGCAGCGGCATCAGGGCAGTGCGGCGGTCTTTGTCGTCGCCTTGCAGGCCCATTTCGGCGTGGAAGGCAGAGACCAGCCCCATCAGCCGGTCGACGTCATCGGGACGGGCGAGGCGGAGTGCTGCGGTCATAACCGGGCCAGTCGTTCGGTGAGCAGGTGAAAGAAGCCTTCGGCATCGAGATCGCCCATGAAGGTGGCATTGGGCGCGCGGTCGGTCACGCCCCACCAGTCGGCCACGGTCATGCCGCGGGTCAGATCGGATTGGGTTTCAATCTCGACGTTGATATAGCGGCCTGTGAACAGCTCGGGCCGGATCAGCCAGGCGGTAACGCAGGGATCGTGCAGCGGCGCGCCGGAGGAGCCGTATTTTTCCTTGTCGAACCGTTCGAAGAAATCGGTCATCTCGGCCACGGCAATGCCGACCGGGGTGGAGAGCGCCCGGAAGGCGTCGTTGCGTGGCTTGGTGACCAGTGCCTTGTGAGTTACATCAAGTGGCATGACGACGATCGGAGCGCCGGATTTAAAAACGATATCAGCTGCTTCGGGATCGACGTAAATGTTGAATTCCGCCGCCGGGGTGATGTTGCCGACCTCGAAATAGGCACCCCCCATCAGCACGATTTCCTGTACCCGATTCACGATGTCTGGGGCTTTTTCAAAGGCGGTAGCGATATTTGTAAGCGGACCCAACGGACAAAGCGTGACGGTCCCTGGCGCGTGCGCTCTTAAGGTATCGATGATGAAATCGACGGCATGACCTTCGACCAAGGGCATTTTCGGGTCGGGCAGGTCGGGGCCGTCGAGGCCGGTCTTGCCATGCACATGCTCGGCGGTGACCAGCGTGTGTTTCAGTGGCCGGTCACAGCCCGCATAGACCGGAACCTGGGGCTGTCCTGCCAGTTCGCAGATGATGCGGGCGTTCTTGGCGGTCAGCGAAAGCGGCACGTTCCCGGCAACGGCGGTGAGGCCAAGCACATCGATCTCGTCTGGGCTGGCCAGCGCCAAGAGGATGGCGACGGCGTCGTCCTGGCCCGGATCGGTGTCGATGATGATCTTGCGCGGGGTCATGAAGCCTCTCTGAGGTTCGGAAAACCGGACAGTCGCAAGCAGGGCCTGCCTTGTCCAGCAGGTTTATGCCTTGCGGCGTTCCTGGGCGGGTTCGGCCCGCGGGAGTTTGCCGTTTTCGGCGTGTTCGGCATGTTTGACCTCGTCCCAGAGCGCGTCCATCTCGATGAGCGTGCTTTGTTGCGGGGTCTTGCCGCGTTCGGCCAGTCGCGCTTCGACCTTCGCGAAGCGGCGGGTGAACTTGGCGTTGGTGCGGCGCAGGGCGGCTTCGGGTTCGATGCCCAGATGACGGCCCAGATTGACCATCACGAACAGCAGATCGCCGAATTCGTCCTCGAGCGCGTCTGCATCCATGCTGTCGCGGGCCTCTTCAAGTTCGGCCGCCTCTTCGGTGATCTTGGCCAGCACGTGGCTGGCGTCGGGCCAGTCGAAACCGACGCGGGCCGCGCGTTTCTGCAGCTTGTAGGCGCGCAAAAGGGCGGGCAGGTTGGAGGCGACGCCGTCCAGCGCGCCTTTCTGTTCCTTGCCTGCGCGCTCTGCGGCCTTGATCGCCTCCCAGTCGCGGGTCTGCTCTTCGGCGGACTTGTCACGAGATTCGTTGCCAAAGACATGCGGGTGGCGATCGACCATCTTGTCGGACATGGTGCGCACCACATCCTGAAAGTTGAAATGTCCGGCCTCTTCGGCCATGCGAGCATGAAACACCGACTGGAACAGCAGGTCGCCCAATTCGCCTTTCAACTCGTCCCAGGCTTCGCGCTCGATGGCGTCGGCGACCTCATAGGCTTCTTCGATGGTATAGGGGGCGATGGTGGCGAAATCCTGCTCGATATCCCACGGGCAACCAGTTTTGGGATCGCGCAGGCGGCGCATGATTTCGACCAGCCGTTCGATCCCGGCGTCCGGGTCATGGATCAGCGGATTATCAGCCATTGCGAACCCCTTCGTTCCAGTGTCAGATGCATCCATCTCGCAGCTTGGATCAGGAGTCCACCCTTTATGCCTGTCGTGAACCGTATTGCAGAGTTTGCCGCTGACATGGCCGAATGGCGCAGGTACCTGCACGCCAACCCGGAACTGGGATTGGATTGCCATGAAACGGCGGCGTTCGTGGTCGAGCGTTTGCGCGAGTTTGGAGTGGACGAAATCCATGAAGGCATTGCGCGCACCGGGGTGGTGGCAATCATCAACGGGGCCGAGCCGGGGCCGACCATTGGGCTGCGCGCCGATATGGATGCGCTGCCGATCATCGAGGAGACAGGGCTGGACTATGCCTCGAAAACCTCCGGCAAGATGCATGCCTGTGGTCATGACGGGCACACGGCTATGCTTTTGGGGGCCGCACGTTATCTGGCTGAGACGCGCAGGTTCTCAGGTCGTGCCGCACTGATCTTTCAGCCAGCCGAAGAGGCGGGAGGTGGTGCGGGTGTGATGGTCGATGAAGGCATCATGGACCGGTTCGACATTTCCGAGGTCTATGCTTTGCATAACGCGCCCGGAAACGAGGTCGGGTCATTCTATACCACACCCGGCCCGATCATGGCGGCCGTTGACACTTTTCACATCCATGTCAAGGGCAGGGGCGGGCACGGTGCGATGCCGCACGAGACCCGCGACCCGGTGATGGCGGCCTGCGGCATCGCTCAGGCGATACAGACGATCGTGAGTCGCAACAATTATGCACTGGACGATCTGGTGGTTTCGGTCACACAGATCCACACGGGCACCGTTGATAACGTGATCCCCGAGACCGCCTATATCAACGGCACCGTACGGACTTTTGACCCGAAAGTGCAGAAGATGGTGATGGAGCGGATGGCGCAGATCGTGCAGGGGCAGGCGGTCAGCTATGGGGTCGCGGCCGAGCTGGACTATGAAGTGGGTTACCCCGCGACCATCAACGATGAGGACAAGACATTGTTTGCCGCTGAAATCGCGCGCGAGATTGCCGGTTACGGGCGCGTAGTATCGCATGGCGAGCGTGAGATGGGGGCCGAGGATTTCTCCTACATGCTTCAGGCTCGGCCTGGGGCGTATCTGTTCCTGGGGCAGGGTGACAGCGCAGGCCTGCATCATCCGAAATACAACTTCAACGACGAGATCGCGCCGGTGGGTGCGTCTTTCTTTGCGAGGATCGTGGAGAGGGCGCTGCCGGTGGCTTGACGTTTTCGTGCGTCGCCATCCCGCCGGGAACCAAGGCAAGGACCAGCAATCAATGGCACTGGAAGATTCAAAAACTCAGGTGGATGAAGCGTTCACCAATCCGGAACTCAAGGGGTTGTCCTTTGAAAACACGTTTGGCGGGGCGACATCGTTCCTGCGGCGGCTTTACACCAAGAACCTGAAAGGGGTCGATATTGCCGTCACAGGCATCCCGTTCGACCAGGCGGTGACCAACCGGCCCGGTACACGGCTGGGGCCGCGCGCCATTCGCGAGGCGAGTTCGCTGCAATCGCCCGATGAACCCTATGGCTGGCCGTTCAATGCGCTGAGCGAGCTGGCCATCGTGGACTATGGCGACATGGCTTATGACTATGCCAATATCCCGGCCTTTCCCGACACTCTAACCGATCATATCCGAACCATTCTGGCGGCGGATGTGGCCTCGGTCGCGCTTGGGGGGGATCACTATATCAGCTTTCCGATCCTAAATGCATACGCGGAAAAATTTGGCCCGATGTCATTGCTGCAATTCGATGCGCATACCGACACCTGGGCCGACGATGACATGAACCGGGTGGACCATGGCACCATGTTCTACAAGGCGGTGAAATCCGGGATCGTGGACCCCACGCGCTCGGTTCAGGTGGGGATACGCACCACCAACGAGGACACGCTGGGCGTCAATATCATCGATGCCCGCGAGGTCTATGAGGCCGGACCTGCGGCTGTGGCACAGAAGATCAAGGGTATTCTGGGCGACAATCCGGTTTATCTGAGCTTCGATATCGACGGGCTGGACCCGGCCTATGCCCCCGGCACCGGTACGCCGGTCTGGGGCGGGTTGAGTTCGATACAGGCGCAGATCATCCTGCGCGACATTGCCGGGATCAACATCAAGGGCGGGGATGTGGTCGAGGTCTCGCCGCCATATGACACCTCGGGCGCGACGGCGATTGCGGGTGCGCATATCGCGACGCAAATCATCTGCCTGCTGGGGTGGAACAAGTTGAGATGAGCACGTTCAACCAACCGATCAGCGGTAACGATCTGGCGCGGTTTTCCGGGCCAAATACCTTCATGCGATTGCCGCAGGTGGCATCGCCTGAGGGATTGGATGTGGCAGTGCTGGGGGTGCCGATGGATATCGGTACCTCGTGGCGGTCGGGCACTCGGTTCGGACCGAAACAGATCCGGGCCGAAAGCGCGATGATCAGGCCCTATAATATGGCGACCGGGGCTGCGCCCTTTGGCAGTCTGCAGATCGCCGATATCGGGGATCTTGCGATCAACACGTTTTCGCTGGCCGAGAGCCTGAAGATCATCAAGACAAGCTATGACGGCATCCTTGCCAGCGGCGTGATACCGGTGGCGATGGGGGGTGATCATTCGATCACATTGCCGATCCTGCGCGCGATTGCCGCCAGGCACGGGCCAGTGGCGCTGGTGCATGTGGATGCCCATGCGGATGTGAATGACGAGATGTTCGGCGAGCGCGAGACCCACGGCACTGTGTTCCGCCGCGCATATGAGGAAGGTCTGATCGTGCCCGAGTTGACCTATCAGATAGGCATTCGCGGTTCGGGATATGCAGCCAGCGATTTCACCGAGGTGCAGGGGTGGGGCTTCAACCATTTCCCGGCGTGGGAATTGTGGCACCAGAGCCTTGCGCCCCTTGGCTCGCGGATCCGCGATGAGATCGGTGATCGACCGGTCTATGTCACCTATGACATCGACAGCCTCGATCCGGCCTATGCGCCCGGCACCGGCACACCCGAGATCGGCGGGCTGACGACGCCGCAGGCGCTGGAGCTGATCCATGCGCTGAAGGGGCTGAACATCGTCGGCTGCGACCTGGTTGAGGTGTCGCCGCCCTATGATCCGTCGGGGAATACCGCGTTGACCGGGGCCAACTTGCTGTATGAGCTGATCTGCATCCTGCCCGGTGTGGCCTCGCGCTAGTCATGAGACTGAGGATGGTGGTATTCTGGCTGGTGGCGGCTGTGATGGTTGCAGGATTCGGATATATCCGTCTTGCCCCGTCCGACCCGGCACAGTGGCACGTGGAGCCGGTAGGGGATGTGGACCGGACGTTCAAGGCGGGGGTGTTGCGGGTCGTCGAAACCGGGCCGGATGGACTGTCGCGTCTGGATGCCATTGCGCGGGCGACGCCGCGCACAGGCGTATTGATCGGGTCCGTGGAGGAGGGGATGGTAACTTACATCACTCGCACCCGAGTGTTCGGATTTCCGGATTACACAACCGTGCAGCAGGATGGCGACACTTTGCGCATTCATGCGCGGCTGCGGTTCGGGGGCTCAGATCTTGGGGTAAACCAGAAGCGGGTTGAAGAATGGCTTGGGCGGTTGCAACCCTGACGACAAACACCCCTCCTGCACTTCGCGCCACATTGGTACGTTCAGCGACATCTGGCATTGCGCCATGAACATGCGGCCATCCACCTGCAGGCAAATCATCTCGCCCAGTTCGACCCGGCTGCCCTTGCTGTCGGTGCAATAGCAATCCTGCACCTTGCCGCCGGGTCCGACGACATCGGCCCATGCGGGCGTGGCCAGCAGGCCAATCAGGATCAGCAAACGTTTCATGTCCCGAGTTTAGCACGGCTTGGGCTCTTGACCAGAGGCCTGGGATGATAGACACCGCCGCAATGGTCCCAGAAGAACGCCTTGAACAGATTACGCAGCGATTCCAGTATCTCGAAGCCGCCATGTCGGATGGCGCCTCGGGCGGGAATATCGCTGTTCTCGCCAAGGAGTATTCCGATCTGAAACCGGTGGTAGAGCAGATCATGGCGTGGCGGCAGCTGGTGAATGACTTGGCCGAGGCCGAGTCGATGTTGGCGGACCCGGACATGAAGGATCTGGCCGAGGAGGAAATTTCAGTTCTTCAAGCACGTATTCCCGAGGCCGAACATGCGTTGCAATTGGCGCTTTTGCCCAAGGACGAGGCCGATGTTCGGCCCGCGATACTAGAGATCAGGCCAGGAACCGGAGGGGATGAGGCGGCGCTGTTTGCCGGTGATCTGTTGCGAATGTACCAGCGATATGCCGAGGCACGGGGTTGGAGGCTCGAGATCATCGAAGAGCACGAGACCGAACTGGGCGGCATCAAGGAAGTGGTGGCCCATATCAAGGGCGACAACGTCTTTGCGCGGCTCAAGTACGAATCCGGCGTGCATCGGGTGCAGCGGGTGCCCGAGACGGAAAGCGGTGGGCGTATCCATACTTCGGCGGCTACGGTGGCGGTGTTGCCCGAGGCCGAGGATGTGGACATCCAGATCGACGCGAACGACATCCGCATCGACACCATGCGCAGTTCTGGTGCGGGCGGTCAGCATGTGAACACTACCGATTCGGCGGTACGGATCACGCACTTGCCGACCGGCATCGTGGTGACAAGTTCTGAGAAATCGCAACACCGCAACCGCGAGATCGCGATGCAGGTGCTCAAAACGCGACTGTACGATCTGGAGCGTCAGCGCATAGACAGCGAACGCTCAGCCAACCGCGCCAGCCAGGTGGGGTCAGGCGACCGGTCGGAGCGCATCCGGACCTACAACTTTCCGCAGGGTCGGATGACCGATCACCGGATCAACCTGACGCTCTACAAACTGGATCAGGTGATGCAGGGCGATCTGGATGAGGTGATCGACGCGTTGACCGCCGACGATCAGGCGCGGCTTTTGGCGGAGATGGCGCAGTGACCGGCTTACAGACAGCGGCGCAGGCCATGGTGGCTGCTACCGCGCGGTTGCGGGCGGCGGGCGTGGCCGATCCGGCGCGCGACGCGCGGCTTTTGCTGGCCCATGCGGCGCGGATTGAAGCGAGCCGGGTAACGCTGATTGCCCCTGACGAACTGTCGCCGGAAATATCGGACCGCTACGAGCAGTTGATCTCGCTGCGGGCCATCCGGGTACCGGTGTCGCATCTGCTGGGCGAGCGGGATTTCTACGGCCGTCGGTTCAAGGTCAGCCGTGATGTGCTGGACCCGCGTCCGGAAACCGAGACATTGGTCGAGGTGGCTCTCAGCGAGCCGTTCGACCGGGTATTGGATCTGGGGGTCGGGTCGGGCTGCATTTTGGTGACGCTGTTGGCCGAACGGCCAAGCGCCATGGGCGTGGGCGTCGATGTGAGCGAAGCCGCTTGCCTGCAGGCCAGTGCCAACGCAGTGATGCACCGTGTGCAGGATCGGGCGGGCATTATTCAATCCGATTGGTTCGGGCGCGTCGGCGGGACGTTCGACTTGATCGTGTCTAATCCGCCTTATATCGCCCTGGATGAGATGGAAGGCCTGTCGGCAGAAGTGCGCGAGCATGAACCACGCCTTGCCCTGACCGACGAGGGCGACGGGTTGGGCGCCTATCGGCGGATCGCTGCGGGCGCGCCGGATTACCTGTTGCCCGGTGGACGGATTTTAGTAGAGATCGGCCCGACACAAGCGCGGCAGGTGAGCACCCTGTTCGATGCAGCCGGGCTGGCGGATATCCGCGCCATTCCGGATCTCGATGGCCGAGATCGTGTGATTTCGGCCCGTTCGCCGATCTAGATGTGGCAAAAAGGGCCGAAAAACGCTTGTTGGGATAAAAAAGCCGCGAAATTCGCCGATCCCCTCTTGTCTGTGCCGTCAGGACGTGTTTACTCAGGGATGTCGATGAGGTTGACGCTTTCTCAGCTCGCCTCCGACAATAAGCCCAAAAAAGTCGACTTCTCGTCACATCAAAAGGCCTCGGAAAGGCATAAGTTACGGGTTGATCGGCAGCGAAGTACAAGGCTGACGTTAGATAAAATGAGATCTTCCAAATCCCGCTCGCGGGCGAAGAATAACCGCAACCGTCCTACTGGCGGTAATGTTGTCAATCGGGTGTTCGACAGTTCCGGACCCGAAGGAAAAGTGCGTGGTACGCCGCAGCAGATCATCGACAAGTACAACCAGTTGGCCCGTGATGCGCAACTGGGTAATGACCGGGTTGCGGCCGAGAATTTCCAGCAGCACGCCGAGCACTATCTGCGTATGTTGGGCGAAGCCCAGCGCGAGATCGATGCGCGTCGCGAGGAGCAGGAGCGGCAGAACCGCGAGCGGCAGGCCGAGCGCGACCGCGAACGCGCCGAGCGTCAGGAGCGCGAGGCCGCGACACAACAAGCGGATCCGGCACAGACACCGCAGCCAGATGTTCTGGACTTGAGCGAGACCGGCGCGGGTGAGGACCATGGTCTGGTCGAAACGCCGGAGAGCAAGCCGAGGGCGAAAAGAGCCGAGAAAGCGGAAGCGGGGGAAGAACCCAAGCCCAAAAAGGCGCCGCGTCGCCCACGCGTAAAGAAACAGCCTGAAGAGGTCGCAACGTCCGAGTCGGGTCAGCCTTCGCCAAACGATGGTGGGCCGGCTGAAGCCGCAGAATAATTCGATCTGTCAGGATTGGAAGAGCGCCGTTCCGGTTGCGGGGCGGCGCCTTTCTTTTACCGTGATGTCAGCGGGCAATTGACTGATGCGTTCGACATTCCTAATCTCGCGCAGCTCAAGTCGGCAGGCAGTGAGCTTAATCGGTGTGTGCCATAACGCCCTGGAACTTCCATTTTTCGGGATCAAGTTATGGAAACAGATATCAGAACCCCCACCCGTCGTAACCGCCGTCGGTCTACCCCTGCGCCTGAAATCAAGGCACCCGGCGCCTTTCAGCTATCGCCTGCCTCCCTGGCCGGGACGCGATTCGGTTTTCTGAGCGATGCTGAGATCGAGGTGATGCGCGCCCGCAGCCTCGACCTGCTTGCGGATTATGGCGTGGTCGTCATCCACCCCAAAGCGCGCGAGGCACTGTTGGCCGCAGGTGCGACGCAAGGCCGGGATGCCGACCGGTTGCGCTTTCCCCGCGAACTGGTCGAGGAGGCGTTGACCGCCGCGCCTCGCGCGTTCACGCTGGCCGGAAAGACCCGCGAACTGGACCTGCCCATTCCGCGTGCCGATGGCGGGTTCATTATGCGCACTGGCACCGGCGCGCACGGTTATGTCGATCCCCGAGATTCGCGCTATCGCAATCTGGACCTCAAGGCAGTGCGTGAGATGGCTGCTGTGGCAAGCGGCCTTGATCAGGTCGGCTTCATCGCCCATCCTTTTGTGCATGGCGTGCCCGAGGTGACTTCGGACGTACATTCCTTTGCCGAGATGGTGTCGCACACCAACAAACATTGCTGGATGCAACCCTATGGCAAGGAGAACATCGAGTTCCTGCTGAAGGTGGCGGCAATTGCTGCAGGGGGTGAGGACACGCTGCGCAGGTATCCGATCACCTCGGTGATCACCTGTTCCTTTTCGCCACTGGAATTCAAGTACATGGATACCGAAGTGATCCTGCAGGCTGGTGCTTTGGGCTTGCCGCTGCATGCCTGTTCCCTGCCTTCGGCGGGGGGAACGGCACCCCTGACCTCGGCGGGGCTGGTGCTGATGGCGGCTGCCGAGATCCTGTCGATGCTGACGGTGGCGCATGTTTTGGTTCCAGGAACGCCGGTCATCGCGGTGCCGCTGATGTTCACATTGGATATGCGGACCGGCTCGGCGCTGCAATCCTGCCCTGAGTCGATTCAGGCCGCTTCGATGGCGGTTCAGTTGATGCGGTATGGGTTCGACCTGCCGACACATACCTATGGATCGGGGTCGGACACGCCGGATGCGGATCATCAATCGATGGCGGAACGAGCGCTGATCACGCAAACGGTCGCAACCTCTGGGGCCGATATTCTGGGCGGCGTCGGACAACTGGAGTGTGCCACCGTGTTCAGCCCGGTTCAGGCCGTTCTGGATGACGAGATTGGGGCGATGGTGCGACGGTTCATGCAGCCGGTCGAGATTAACGCGGAAAGCCTGAACTGGGACGAGATGCTGAAGGTGCGCGCAGGTGGCCATTTCCTGGATAGTACCCACACACTGGCGCTGTGCCGGGATCAGCATCAACCGGATGTCTTCTTGCGGCAGGGGCGCGACGATTACGAGAAATCGGGCCGCCGCACCGCGTTCGAGGTGGCCCGCGACAAGGCGCTGGCCGCGATCGGTTCAACCCCAGAAGGCGGCGTGTTGAGCGAGGAGCAGCGACGCGAAATCGCCGAAGTGGTCGAAGCGGCGGACCGGTTCATCGTGGATGCGGTGCATCACGGCGGCGGAACGCAGGTGATCTGAGGCTATTTCGCGATTTCCCGTGCCAGTGCGCAGAACGCCTCAATCGAGACCTGTTCTGCGCGTTCGGTAGGTTGGATGCCCGCCGCCAATAAACGATCTTCGATATCAGGGGCGGCGCCCTTGAGCGAGGCGCGCAGCATCTTGCGGCGCTGGTTAAAGGCTGCGGCGACGACGCGCGACAGTGTGGCGGCATCGGCGGGAAAGCGCGGTTCGGGCAGGGCGGTCAGATGCACCACCGCGCTTGAGACCTTGGGCGGTGGCGTGAAGGCACCGGGGGGTAGGGACATTGCGATGCGCGCCTCGGATCGCCATTGGGCAAGGATGGCTAAGCGGCCATAGGCCTTGCCTCCGGGCTGGGCGACAATGCGCTCGGCCACTTCGCGTTGGAACATCAGGGTCAGGCTCTGCCAGAAGGGCGGCCATTCCGGAGGGGTCAACCAACGCACCAGTAGTTCGGTGCCGATATTGTAGGGCAGGTTGGCAGTGATGCGGATTGGCGGGGTCAGGTGTTGCAGCGGATCGATTTCGAGCGCGTCGCCATTGATGATGTCGAGGCGATCCGGATAAACAGTGGCGATCTCGTTGAGTGCGGCAATGCAGCGGGTGTCTTTTTCGACCGCAACCACCTTGCGCGCGCCCTCAGAAAGCAGCCCGCGGGTCAGGCCACCCGGGCCGGGCCCGATTTCCAGCACGTCGCAGTCGGTCAGGTTTCCAGCCTGACGCGCGATCTTGGCGGTGAGGTTCAGATCAAGCAGAAAGTTTTGGCCCAGCGATTTGCGGGCCGACAGTTGGTGCTTGGCGATAACTTCGCGCAGCGGGGGGAGGGGGTCGATTGCACTCATGATCCGGTTACCGTGGCGCGGAATGGAGGGGATGCGCCAGAGAATTCTTGCCTGCGGCGGGGATATTTCCAGCCACGTGAAGGATCAAGGTTTTTGTGCCATGCGTTGGGCAAGTTTCAGGGCTTCGATCAAGCTGGAGGGGGTGGCAATGCCCTGTCCTGCGATATCGAAGGCGGTACCATGATCGGGAGAGGTGCGGATGAAAGGCAGGCCAAGCGTGACGTTCACACCGCGGTCGAAATCGAGCGTCTTGATCGGGATCAGGGCCTGATCGTGGTACATGGCGATGGCCGCGTCATAGCGCGCCCGCGCGGCGGCGTGGAACATCGTGTCGGCCGGGTGCGGCCCTGTCAGGGTCATATCTTCCGATTGCATTTCGGCAATCAGTGGCGCGATCCAGTCCAGCTCCTCGCGCCCCATGGCACCGCTTTCACCAGCATGGGGGTTGAGACCCGCCACTGCAATACGGGGATGCGCGATTCCGAACTGGGTTCGCAACCCCTGGGCCGTGATAGCGATGGTGTCACGCAGCAGATCGGCGGTCAGGCGAGTAGGAACATCTGCCAGAGCGATGTGGATCGTCGCCGGAACAACACGGAGCTGGTCGCTGGCCAGCATCATCACCACGCGGTCGCGGGCCGCGAGGGCGGCGAGAAATTCGGTATGACCGGGATAGGCAAACCCGGCCCCGTCGATCAGTGCCTTCTTGTGAATTGGCGCCGTGCAGAGAGCAGATGCCGCACCGGATAAAACCAGAGAGACCGCCCTTTCGATGGCGGAAATCACGCCGGAGGCGTTGGCCGGTTCCGGCTGGCCGGGGCGTGCCGGGGCCGCAAAAGGCAGGGTCAGCACCGGCAGCGCCGTGGCGCAGGCGCTTGCGGTCTCGGCGGGATCGGAGATTTCGGCGACCGGTGTGCCGGTGGGTAGGTGCGACGGATCGCCGATCCAGAAGAACGGGCAGGTATCGCGTAACCGGTCCCAGGCCTTGGCGGCAATCTCGGGGCCTATGCCCGAAGGTTCGCCGCAGCTCAGGGCAATCGGCGCGCTCATTGTTCGATGATATGGGCGTCGGCGCGCAACTGCTCCAGCAGGCTGTCGGCAAAGGCTTGCAGACGTTGTTGCGCCAGCGCGTTTGCCACATCCTGACGCGAGACGTCCGCGCCAAAATCCTGCACACGGTTGCACAGCATTAGGAAGATCAGCGTCTGCCCGTTGTTGCGGGTCAGCGCAGTAGAGCTTTCGCCGGGATCGAGACGAGCCAGTTCCAGCGCGATGTCGCGCGGGATTTCGGAGGGACTCGCCGAAACGCGGTCAAGCACCTCGGACGGTTGACCCAGCGCCTTGGCGTAGAGGTCATCGCAGGTATCTATGCTCTCGCGAAGCTCGGCCGCAGTCTGGAGGGTTTCGGGGCTGCGTCCGCCCGCCAGATAGTAGGCGGCATAGTCGATCTTGGCGTAGTTCGGCGTTCCGCTGGCGGCCTCGCGGATGCCGCGCATCTGGAACAGGGCGATGGCGTTGGGTAGCGTAACCGGCTCTGTGATGTCGCCGGGATTGAGCGCCAGAATCACGGGCTGTAACGCCGGCGGAAGGTTGTTGAGAGGCAGCCAGTCGAGCCGCCCGCCATTGTTGCGCGTGTCGGATGCGGAATATTGCGTGGCGGCAGTGGAAAAGGCGTCGTAGTTGTCAAGCTGCGAAATCTGCAGCGCCAGATCCTCGGCTTGGGCGAGGGTCTGCTGATTGACCGGGATGATGATTTCCGACAGCAGGACCTGCAGGCCACCGGTGCTGGAATTTCCCATTGCGCGGTCGATCTCGTCGTCGGAGGGGCGTGCACGGGAGATGTAGCGTGCGCTGATATAGTCGCGCCATTCCAGCTGATTCTTGATAAAATCACGGACGGTTTCAGGAGCGATGCCCTGATCGCCCAGAAGTTTCAAAAATTCCTCGGAGGACAACTGCCCGCGCGAAGCGAACTCGTCGATCCCAACCTGAACATCTTCGGGTGCAATCTCGATCCCGGCGTCCTTGATAGCCTGGCGCCGAAGCCTGTCGTCTATCAGGGTTTTGCGAACCTCCTCCTCGGACGATCCAGGAATACCCAAAAGCTCCATGAACCGCATCCTCTGGTCCAACTCGTACCAGGTCACCACGTCCTGATTGACCTTGATGGCGGGGGCGAACAGGCTTTGCGCGGAGGTGTCTCCAGGTAGCAGCACGGCGGCTGAGACCAGCGCCGGGATCATTGATTTCAGCCAGCGCATCAGTGGTCGTGTCGGAATACTCATATTCAAGTGCATGTTCGCCTGTATGTCTTGTTCCCGCCTTCAACCGCGTAACCAGTCAGGGCAACGGTAAACCCGAAATCGGTCGTGGGCTCAATACTCGATGTTTCGGTAAAGCGCCGCCTGACGGAGAAGTTAACGGTTACGCATTCGTTCTGATAGGCCAATCCGAACCCGGCGTTGATTGCGCGCGAGTCGTTGATGTCATACCGGATTTCGGCACGGGTGGTCCAGTTCTGGGACAGAATGTAGCGACCATTGAGCCAGACCTCGGAAATTGCCTGATCTCGGTCTTCCTGCGGGTCGCGTCCCAGCCAGACATATGTTCCGGTCAATCCCCCGCGATCCGCCCGCCAGTCGCCCCGCAGTTCCACTTTGTCAAAGTTGAACTGGCCGTTCAGCAGACCACGGGCGGTCAGGGACCAGCCGTTGTCGGATCTGATCTGACCGGCCATGAGTAAATCGGACGTGACGCCATCCAGACCGGAGGTCTTGGAAAAACGAGGATCGGCGGGGTCGCGGAACACGCCGCCGAGTGTTGCGTAGGTCTGCCATCCGCGCGGGTCATACATTGCCCAGTTCAAGCCGAGAACGGCGGTGGTTCCGTCCTCGCGCTGGTCATCTGCGGGAAAACGCGACAGCGACAGCAGGTTGCCCTGGTCGAATTCGACGAACTGGCTTTCGTCGTTTGGCACGTCACTGTCCGAGACGTTGGTCCATCCGATTTGGGCGATTGGTTCGAGGGTCTGAGTGACGCCGGAGGCGGTAACCAGAGACATCGGATAACGCAGGGTCAGAGCCGTGCGTGGGGTGATACGGGTCACCTCGCTGGGGAAGGTGCTGTCGTCCCAGATGCGGAACTTGTCTGCTGCTGCGCCGATTTGCCAGTCGGCGCGCAAGCCATTGCGGAATATCCATGACCGGAACCATTCAGCGTCAAACGTCGCGCTGGCCACATCGCGCCCTACGACATCCTCGGTGCTGGTGCGCTGGTGCCCGTGGCCATCAAATGCCAGACGCACCTCACCGCCGATCGCGGCTGGAAAGAAACGCTGTTCGAAATTCACGTCAAAAATGCGCGAAGGGATGTCGTCCTGATTCTCGCTTTCGCGCAGCGTCTTGTAGTGGATGAAGCTCGTGCGAAAGGCTTTGTCGCGTTTGATCTTTTCCAGTGCGATTTCACTGCGCAGGCGGTCAAGATCGGGAAGGCCGTAATCGACAAGATAGGCGTCATCGGATACCGCCTTAAGATCGAAGGTCAGGCGATAGTCGTTCCAGACTGAAAAGGCGCCGCCTGCGAAGAGGTAACCGCGAGCCTCGCCGGGGTACAGATCGTCGTCTGTTTGTGCGCCTTCAATCACGATCCGACCGTTCTTGAAGGCCTGGCGATAACGGTATCCAAGCGTGCGCGTACGTGGCGACAGATATGGCGTCAGCGTCAGGTCCTTATGATCGCCAAGTTTGAAGAAATAAGGAACCTTGATGCCGGTTTCGAGTTGCGATGTCGTGCGGATAGACGGCACCAGAAACCCGGTCGCGCGCTCCAGCGTAGGGTCGGGCAGGCGCAAGGCAGGAAAGTAAAAAACCGGCACGTCGAGAATGCGCAGTTGGGCGTTTTCGAAATATAGCTGCCGTTCAAGCTGGTCATGCGTGATCTTTTGTGCGCGGATCTGCCACAGGGGCGGTTTGCCGTCGTCGCAGACCTGACACGAGGTGGCCGAGGTTTTGTAGAGCTGGGTATACCGCCCGCCAACGCGGGTCATTTGCTGTGCGGCAAGCTGAATCTGTTGTTCGAAAACCAAACGGGCGCCTTGCAGCAGACCGTTCTGCATGCCCTCATCCAGTTCGGCCGCATCCGCCAGAATCGTGATCGAGCCGCCTTGATCAATGCGTATGGGGCCTTCGATCGAAAGCTGGCCGGTGGTGCGGTCGAAGGTGATCTTACGGGCGCGCAGGCGCACCTCGCCTTGATAGGCCTCGACATTGCCTTCGGCGACAAGCTGGCGGTCAGCGGTGATAAAGACCCGATCGGCCACCAGCAAAGCGGGTTGCACCTTGGGTTGTTCGCTCGTCTGGTCGGAAACCGGCCCGCTGCTGGTCTGCGCCTGCGCGTAGTGATACGGACAGATCAGGGACATGCCGGCAACGAATGCCGGAAAGAAGTACCGCATCAGCCGTCCTCCGCGTGCAGGAGCAGGCCGATGGACAGCAGGATCGAGGCAACCGGCGGAGCCCATGCAGCGAGCAGAACCGGAAGCTGGCCGTTCTGTCCCAGTATCTGGGCAAAGTTGCGCATGAAATAGAGTGCAAAACCCAACAAAACTGCTGTCAGAACCGAAATGCCGGTACCGCCAAAGCGGACATGGCGCATTGTGAAGACCGCACCAACCAGAACCATAGAAATCAGGAATAGCGGACGTGCCAACTGGGCATGCAGCCACACTTCGTATTGCTTTGTCGAGAAACCGGCCTGACGCAGATCGCGGATCAGTTGAGGCAGATCGTACACTGAGATCGTGTCCTGTTGGCCGAGCGTGTCGAGAATGCGGTCTTGCGTCAGCGTGGTTGGGATTTCCAGGCGTTCGTGAACCGCGGCGTTGACCTCGGGGTTGAGTCCCGAAATGAGCGGCCAGGCCTTGGCGTTTTCCAGAACCCATGCCCGGTCGGACAAACGGGCACTATCGGCCACGATCTGGCGAATGGGTATGCCCGCGTTGGAATAGGTCAGAATGGTGACGTCGAGCAGGGTGAATCCGCCCAGCGTCTCGGTTCCCGTAGCGTGAATCACCGATTGCCCTGTTTCTGAACCTTGGCGTAGCCACAGACCTTCGCGGCTGATCGACAGGGCAGAGGCGCCGTCGCTTCGGTACCCTTCGGCGAGGCGCTGATACTTTTCGGCGGTTGCGGCGACGATCGGATTCAGCATGCCCACACTCAGCAGACCGATGACAACGGCGACAAATACCGGTGCGGCCAGGGCTCGAATTCCGGACCTGCCAATGGCACGGGTGACCACCAGTTCCGAGCTGCGTGCCAGTCCGATGAACAGAACGATGGTCGACAGGATCATCAAAAGTGGCAGCATCTCGTTGATGGCGGCTGGTGTGTTCAGAAGGGTGAGCTGTAAAAGCTGTCCGAAGCTCAGCCCGTAATCCTCGAACCGGCGCACCTGCTCGATCATGTCGATCAGCATGATCAGCGTCAGAAACACCATTCCGATAAACAGAAAGCTTTGCACAAAACGGCGTGCGAAATAGCGGTCGAGGATCACTGTGTCTGCTCCGCCGTTCGATTCGACGGAATCGGGGGAAGGAAGCCAGAACAACACATCAAGCGCGACAGCATATGTCTGCTGTATCGAGTCACTGTGATCCCCCGGAACCTGCCAGTCGTTTTCCGGGGACCATAGTCGAATTGAAAGGCGGGGAAAACTGCTATCTGGTCATCCTGCCCGCAGCGCGTTACCTCTGGGCGGAAAGATGTTGAGGAGAGCCAAATGAGCAGTCTGACCCCGATCCGTTTTCAGCCCACTGACCTGGACGCGATGGTCGAAGCAGGCGGGCGGGTGGCGATTATTGTGCCGCCCGAGGGCAAGATGAGCCCTGCAGTGCGGCGTGCTAACCGACTGACCAAGGGCGCGGTGGCGCGGCTGATCGAAAGCGAACGGTTCGAAAAGGCTAAAGCGGGGCAGGTTTTTTCGATGGCTTGGCCCAGTGGCATGAAGGCAGAGGCACTGGACGTGCTGGTGTTGTCGCGCCGACCGGATGCGGATCAGGCGCGTAAGGCTGGGGCCGATCTTGCCAAGGCGGCGAATGGAAAATCCCTGCTGGTGATGGCGGGCAATCAGGTGCGTATCGAGGATCTGGCAATGGGTCTTGCGCTGCGCAGCTACAGTTTTGACGCGCACAAATCGGACGATCCGGAAAACCCCAGCGAGCAGGGCGAGATCACCATCTGCCATGGCAAACCGGAGGAGGCCGAGGCCGCTTTCGCACCGCTGCGGTCGGTGGCCGAAGGGGTTCTGATGACCCGCGATCTGACCAACGAGCCTGCGAATGTGCTTACTACCACCGAATTCGCCAATCGTCTGAAAGAGATGGAGGCGCTGGGTCTGGAGGTCGAGGTTCTGGACGAGGAACAACTGGCCGAGCTGGGAATGCGCACGCTGTTGAGCGTGGGGCAAGGCTCGGACAGCCCGTCGAAGGTCGTGGTTATGCAATGGAAAGGCGGCGACAATAACGACGCGCCGCTGGCGCTGGTCGGAAAGGGCGTGGTGTTCGACACCGGTGGCATCTCGCTGAAACCTGCCGCGGGCATGGAAGAGATGACCATGGACATGGCGGGCGCGGGCGTTGTGGCGGGCACTATGCGCGCGCTGGCGCTGCGCAAAGCCAAGGCGAACGTCGTGGGACTTGTCGGTCTGGTCGAGAACATGCCCTCGGGCCGTGCAACGCGCCCCGGTGACGTGATCAGATCGATGAAGGGCGACACGGTCGAGATCATCAATACCGATGCCGAGGGTCGCCTGGTTCTGTGTGACGTGATGTGGTACGCGCAGGAGCGCTTCAACCCGGTGGGGATGATTGATCTTGCGACCCTGACAGGGGCGATCATCATCGGATTGGGGCACGAGAATGCGGGCGTGTTTTCCAACAATGACATGCTGTGCAACGCGTTCCTCCGTGCAGCAGAGGCCGAGGATGAGGGCGCGTGGCGGATGCCTTTGGACAAGGCCTATGACGAGATGCTCAAGTCTCAGATCGCCGACATGAAGAACGTGGGCGGGCGCCCGGCGGGGTCGATCACGGCGGCGCAGTTCCTTCAGCGCTTCGTCAAGGATGAAACGCCTTGGATTCACCTCGATATTGCCGGGGTGGCGTCCGTGTCCAAGGAAACGTCTTATGCCCCCAAGGGCGCAACAGGGTGGGGCGTTCGGGCGCTCAGCCGGTTGATACAGGACCATTTCGAGCAATAATCATGGGGGCCGCCTATTTCTATCACCTGACCAGACGCCCCTTGGAGGAGACCTTGCCGGTGCTCCTCAACAAAGCGCGGCAGGCCGGGTGGCGGATCTCGGTGCGTGGTACCGACAAGGGGCGGCTTGACTGGCTGGACGAGAAACTGTGGCTGGGACCGGAAGAGTCGTTCCTGCCGCATGGTGTGTCGGGCGGGCCGCATGACGCAATGCAACCCGTTTTGCTTACGACCGAGCCAGAAGCTGCAAACAACCCGGACTGTGTGATGGCGATTGACGGCGCGAAGGTAGAGCCAGCCGAGGTTGCGGCGCTTGAACGGGTCTGTATCCTGTTCGATGGCACCGACCCGGAGGCGATTGAATGGGCGCGGAGACAGTGGAAGGCGCTGACCGGCGCGGGATGCGCCGCGCAGTACTGGTCGGAAGAATCGGGCCAGTGGGAGAAAAAGGCGGAAGCCTGAAAGCGGATTTCCTGTTAGGCTGGTAGCTCTGAACGCAAAAGGATGTCCTAATGCCACAGGACGAGGAATTGACGTTTGCAGCCGCCGTTGCGGCCCACAATGCAAAGCACGTCTTTCGGCCGCACGACCATCTGCATGAATACTATCAGGCATCGTTGCTGAGCGCGGTGATGCAGGGGGTCTATGACGGCGAATTAACTGTAGACGAATTGTTGCGTCATGGCGATTTCGGACTTGGTACCTTCAACGCGCTGGATGGTGAGATGATCGTGCATGCGGGCGTTGCCTATCGCCTGACCGACGATGGCAGGGCGGCCATCGCACCTGATGATGCGGTGACGCCTTATGCGGCGGTCCTGCCATTCGAGCCGGATGTTGAATTGGTTGTCTCGCAACCGGTCGAAAAGGCTGCGTTCGAAGCTGGACTGGACAAAATCGCGCAGTCGCGCAACCTGTTTTACGCGGTCCGGTTCACGGGCCGGATCGGTCGAGTCGGGTATCGCAATGTCTCGCGCCAGGAGCCGCCCTATCCACCGTTGCTGGAGGTGGTCAAAAATCAGGCCGAGTTCGACTTGCGGGATGTAACGGGTACGATCCTGGGTTTTCGCTGTCCGGATTATGCTGTCGGGATCGGTGTGCCGGGTTATCATCTGCACTTTATTTCCGAGGATTTGAAGACTGGCGGTCACGTGCTGGACTATTCGCTGGTATCGGGACGGTTAGAGATCGACCATACCGCCTCGCTGCATCTGGAACTGCCTGAAACCGGATCGTTTCTGGAAACCGATCTGACACCCGGAGCGGAGGTGTCCGCGATAAGGAAGGCCGAAGGCGGTTGATCCGGCGTCGTGGTCGTTTTGAGAAACCGCGTCCCGTGGTTTGAAAAGAGGCCGTGACGGCGCATGCTTTTGAAAGCAAGCCGTTCGGGGAGCGTTGCTTTTTTTTGTGAGGCGGATTTGGAACGCAGGCTGATTGTGCATTTTATCGATCTGGAGCGGCAAAAGCTGAAGAACATCGAAGGCGAGGTTCACGCCTTTGGGATCGATCCTGATCCGGCGCGGCTGACGGCCGAAACCTTTGAGGTTCTGACCGGAGAGCGGCTGGAAATCCCCGAACAGCCGTCGATTGCGGTTCTGCCCTTGGACAACATGTCCGGTGATGCGAAGCAGGATCTTTTCGCCGATGGTCTGACCGAGGATATCATCACCGCGCTGTCCCATATCGGCGGCCTGTTCGTGATGGCCCGCAACTCCACCTTTGTATGCAAGGGGCGGTCAGTTGATGTACGTCAGGTTGGGCTGGCCGCTGGCCGCTGGGGCGCGGTTTGGGTTCATGGCGAATGCAGGGAGCGCTTTTGCTGAAGCACGCGCTTTGAGCGACAAGCTGTTGGAGCAGAACACCAGTATGGCCGACGCCTACGACTTGCGGGGGTACATCTTGACGAACCAGGGGGATTTCGAAGGTGCGATTGCCAGTCTGAAAAAGGCGGTTGAACTACGCCCGACCGTGTCTCTGTTTCACGCGCGCAGGGCATTGCACATAACTATTGCGGTGAATTCGGGGCGGCGCTGAATAGTATGCGCAAGGTGATGCGGCTGTCGCCCTATTGCCCGGACTGGTATCTGACCCATTTGGGGGGCGTTTATCGTGGCATGGGCGATCTGGAATAGGCTAGAGTTGTTTACAAGCATCTCGAAACACGAATACCCGACAGTTTGTTGTCGCAAGTCCGGCTGGCGGTGATTCATGAGGATTTCGGCGGCTTGAAAGAGGTCGCAAAATGCGTTGCAGCGGTTTTGTCTATCAACCCGCAGTTTTCGGCCAGAAAGTTTGCGGCGCTGACTCCGTTCAAGATTGAAGCGTTGGGCGAGGCGTTTCGGTCTTCGATGTTGAAAGCCGGATTGCCGGACTAGCGCCTTAGGTTAAGCGTTCCGTTAGCAAAGCTCATCTGCGAAAAGCGTTGAAGATAATCCATGCCCAGAAGCGACTGGTCCATGTCCCCCTCGTTCACCCATGCCGAAAGGCCGGTGTCGGAGAAGGGACCGAGAGCGATACTGTCCAGACGCACGGGTGCGGTGCGAACCTGTCCGTTGGCGGTCATGGCGCGGCCGAAATAGTTCAGTCCGTCCAGGTCAATTCCGAC
>NZ_JBXWQW010000027.1:0-68376 GCF_059612585.1 Ruegeria sp. YKSF57
CCCATCATCGCCTCAGTTTGTCGCCTCGCTTCGCAGCCAATCCAGAACTCAATCCGTCCCAGCCGCTCCATCCAGCCCCCCAACAGCACCTCAGCGCCGCCGGTGAGGGGCTATTTACGTACTCCCATCGAACCTTGCAACCCCTCTTTTCAAAAAAAACACAAAACATCGCAACCTCAGTTAAAATCATTATTTTTCAATCAGGTAAAAGAACTTCAGAAACCTGACGCCGGCAATAAAGCGCGAAACTTGATGAAAAAAGGAAAGCCAGCGCCGACTCGGCCACGCAAAGGCGGAATACGGTGCCTCGCGAATATCGGCTTTTTGCGTTGCCGCAGCACGCTCACCGGTGCTGATTGTCAATATACCTGTAGCGAGCATGGCAATTCAAAAGGCATGAATCCGCAGATCAAAGCCGTTCAACAACATCGAGGATATTCTCTCTGGCGCCCGACCCATTCGTTCTTTCGTTAATCGGGCCTGGCTCAAATTCACCCGCGCCCACGCTTGCAGCCTCAAGGGCATGCAGCGCCACACGACCCAAATATCAGCTAGCGTCGCGAATATGCGGGAGACCAACATGAAACCGCTTGTCTCTGTTACGGGCCAGTACTATAGAGAGGCCCGGCGCGATCGCATCCGACTTGGAACAAGAAACTGCACATGATCAACGCCCGACTCGCCAAGGACAGATTTTGTCCGAGAGACAGGGCCACTGCTCAGCAGCCAGTGAAGATGGGAAGGCCGTACAAAAGGTTGCCGCTGTAGCTCAGCTGGTAGAGCACGTCATTCGTAATGATGGGGTCGGGGGTTCGAGTCCCTTCAGCGGCACCAGTTATTCCCTGAAAACAATAACTTAGAAAATGCGTGACGCTCATAGAGCGAAAGTTTCAATGTATCTACAATGAGGTGTGGCGCAGGTTCTAGGGCAACGGGGTGCACGTCTCCGTCTACCCCTTGCGCCAAGCCGTTCTTCGCCGGTCCCGAGGCGGTGCTGGCCTGTCTGTGCCGATACACCCATCGGGTAGCGATCTCAATTCAGCGCTTGGTCTGCGCCGGCGATGATACCGTGGCCTTCCGCTGGAAAGGCTACCGGATCAAATCGGGTGATTGCATGAAGGTCATGCGGCTCGACACGGGCGAGTTCATCCACCGGTTCCACATGCAGCCCTGCCCGATCGGTACCACCGCATCCGCCGCTACGGCCTGCTGGCAAGCGCCGCCCGCAAGGCCAACATCGCGAAGATCCGCACGTTGCTGGGCGAGGAAGCGACCGCGCAGGAAACAGGCCGCATGATGAAACGCCCGGCGATCCCATCCACCGCTCACCGGTTGCTTCGGTCAACTCGGCCGACCCCCCTTGTCCGCGGTGATGAGGAATGCCGCGCAGAAGGCGCCATCCCGCCTCTATCGCGCATAAATTCAGACCAGACCCACAGGCGGAACTCGCAGTCGGCTGCCTCAAGATCCAACACCATCGCCGCCTTCGCATTCACAGCCCCAGCCGACAGCGCTCTTTCCCCATTGGCAGAACCAAAACACTGCGGCTTCCTCCCTGAGAGGTTTGTCAACGCGAGCCGCGGTCAGTTCCAGCCAATCCCGCACGCAAGGGCCCGCGTCGAAAATCCTTCATTTTCCAGACGTTTTTTTTCATGCGCAGCCCTTTTTTGTCAGATGACCTGAAGGTCAAAGTCATCTGGCTTTCTCCTGCCTTACGGGATCAATCGTAGGACCAGATCCCCTGCCCCAGCGCTTCGATGGCGACAGTGATCCGTTCGAAACTGTCACGGGCGCGCCCGACGGAGGTTCGCGCCCGCAGATACCCGTGAACCAGCCCGGCTTCGTTGACCCACTGAACCAAACCGTCCGTTTCCTCGATCCGGTTCCGATAGGCTTTTCCATCGTCGCGAAGCGGGTCGCAATCGGCGGTGAAAATCACCGTGGACGGCAGGCCGGAATAGTCCTGATCCTGCAACGGTTCATAGGTCGGATCACCGGACGGTTCCGCGTCTTCGTGGCGGATGCTTTTGTAGAAAAGCACGTCGTCGCGCGTCAGCATCGGTGCTTGCGCATGTTCGATGTAGGAGCCGCTTTCAACATCTCCGCCCAAAAGCGGATAGATCAGGACCTGCCCCAGGATGCTGTCCAGACGCCCGCGCGCATAGTGGGCGACACAAGCCGCCAGAGTGCCCCCGGCGCTGTCACCGGCCAATATCAGCGGCTCTGCGAATTCGGAGGCGGCCCATTTCACCGCGGTCCAGCTGTCCTGAAACTGGGCCGGGTGGCGGTGTTCCGGGCACAGGCGATAGTCCACGGCGACCACCCGGTAACCGGTCTGGGCGCAGATATCGGCGCAGGTATCGTCGTGGCTGTCCAGCCCGCCCAAAACGAACCCGCCGCCATGGAAATAGACAACTGTCCTCGTCGGATCGCCTGCCGAATAGACGCGAACCGGAACGCCATTTGCCTCCCGGTCCTCGGATTCGACGCCATAGGGGCGTTCCTGCCGGAACTGGCGGCACATCTCGTCATAGACGCGCCGCTGTTCGGCAATCGACAGAGTTGCCGCGTCTTCCGGGTAACTCTCGGCCGTTCGAGCGATGAAGGCCCAGGTTTCTTCGTCGATCAGACGCTCATAGTCCATTGCCCCTCCGCTCAGGCTGCCCATTCCCAAGGCCGGGTAAAGGTACCCAGAACCTTGTTGACATCGTCCTCGGAGGAGCCGTTCGCGTCAAGCAGCGCGACAAGGCCGCGTTTCTTGTCATCATCGACGGAGACGACGCGCGCGGCGACACCGGCCTTTTCGAGAGCACCGTTGTAGACGCGGGTGATCGCCTGTTTGCGCAGTTCCGGCTTGAACACCTTGCCCACGGCGGTCTTGGGCAATTCAGGCAGGATGGTCATGTGCTTGGGATGCGCCGCGCGTTCGTGGACGTGGATCTTGCAGTATTCCAGCAATTCCGCTTCGGTCACGGTCTTGCCCTCGACAAGCTCGACAAAGGCGCAGGGCACTTCGCCGGAATGCGCATCGGGCTGTCCGATGGCGCCGGCAAAGGCCACCGCTTCGTGACCCAGCAGCGCCTCTTCGATATCGGCGGGATCGATGTTGTGGCCGCCGCGAATGATCAGATCCTTGGCGCGGCCGGTGATCCACAGGTAGCCGTCCCCGTCGAACCGGCCCAGATCGCCGGTGCGCAGGTATTTGTCGAAGTGATAAAGGTTCTTGTTCTTGTCGACCTCGGTATAGGTGTTTCCGGCATAGACACCGGGGTTTGACACACAGATCTCGCCCACCTCGTCCGTAGCGCATTCGCCCGGCCCGTCCGGTCCGTCCTTGAGGATCTTCACATCCGTGTAGGGGAACGGGATACCGATCGAGCCGATTTTCTTTTCACCATCCACCGGGTTGCACGAGACCAGGCATGTTGCCTCGGTCAGGCCATAGCCTTCGACGATGGTCACGCCGGTGGCCTGTTCGAATCGGCGGAAAAGTTCCACCGGCAGCGGCGCCGAACCGGAGAAAGCGGTTTTCACGCTGGAGATATCGGCATCGACCGGGCGTTGCATCTTGGCCGAGATCGCCGTCGGGACGGTGATGATGAAACTGACCTTCCAGCGTTCGATCAGCTTCCAGAAATTGTCGAACACACCATCGCCGCGATACCCGGCGGGCGTCGGGAATACCACATGTGCACCCGAGGCGACGGCGGCCATGACGATGACGTGGCAGGCAAAAACGTGGAACATCGGCAGCGGGCACATGATGATGTCCTCTTCGGAGAACAAAAGCGTATGACCAAGCCAGCCGTTGTAGATCATGCCCGAATAAGTGTGCTGCGCCACTTTCGGCATGCCGGTTGTGCCGCCGGTATGGAAATAGCAGGCCACCCGATCCTGGGCGCTGTCCGCAAAACCGAGCGTCGTGGGTTGTTTCGCCAGTTCCTTGTTGAAATCCAGATAGTCGGCGTGGGCCAGATGTTCCTTGTCTTCCAGTTTCGGGCGGATGAAAGGCACGATCCAGGATTTCGGCGGCGTCAGGTACCGGTTCAGGTCGATCTCCAGCACCGTATTGACGTGCGGGGCGTGGCGCACCGCCTCGGCCACTTTTTGCGCCACATCCGTTTTCGGAAAGGGTTTCAGCGTGACCACGACCTTGGCATTGGTTTCGCGCAGGATGGCGGCGATCTGTTCGGGTTCCAGCAGCGGATTGATCGGGTTCACGATCCCGGCCACTGCGCCGCCCATCATGGTGATCAGCGTTTCGTTGCAATTGGGCAGGACATAAGCGACCACGTCCTTTTCGCCCACTCCGAGCGTGCGGAAGAGGTTGGCGGCCTGATTGACCTTACCCAGCAGATCGAACCAGGTCAGCGTTTCGGCCTTGTCCTTTGCGCCGGACAGAATCTGGAAACTGATCGCCTTGTGATTGGGAAATTTGGCCGCTGTCCGCGACAGCAACTGGTGAAATGTCACCGGCAGATCACGGTCCTGCCACGGCATCTCGTTTTCAATACGTGCCTTGTCTTCCTTCCCAACGAATGCCATGCGGCTCCTCCCCTTATTGTCCCAGCCTGGCGCGGGTTTTCCACCCCAAGATGAGAGCAAATTCCCGCCAGTGCAAGCGAGGGTTAACGGGAGGGATTCGGGATGGATAGAATGACGCTGCGGCGATTGGCAAAGTGCCGGGGCGTCACCTTATTCAGCCGCGACACCATCGGTGAATTGCAGCCGCGCCAGCCGCGCATAGAGGCCGTCCTGCGCCACCAGATCGGCATGGGTGCCCTGCGCCACGATGCGGCCTTCCTCCATCACAACGATGCGGTCCGCCTTTTTCACGGTGGCCAGACGGTGCGCGACGATCAGCGTGGTCCGGCCCGCGCTGAGTTCATCGACCGCACCCTGAACCGCGCGTTCGCTTTCGGCATCAAGGGCTGAGGTCGCCTCGTCCAGCAGCAGCACCGGGGCGTCGCGCAGGATGGCGCGCGCGATGGCGATGCGCTGTTTTTGCCCGCCCGACAGCATCACCCCGCGTTCGCCGACGAAACTGTCATAACCTTCCGGCAGGGCGGCGATGAAATCATGCGCTGCTGCTGCGCGTGCGGCATCTTCGACCTCGGTATCGGTTGCCTCGGGGCGGCCAAAGCGGATGTTTTCGCGCGCCGACGTTGCAAATATGACGGGGTCTTGCGGCACCAGGGCGATGTGACGGCGGAAATCCGATCGTGCAAGCGTGCGCAGGTCAACCCCATCCAGCGTCACCGCCCCCTGATCGGGATCATAGAAGCGCTGGATCAACTGGATCACGGTGGTCTTGCCAGCCCCGGACGGGCCGACGAAGGCCACGGTTTCCCCGGGATTGACGGCAAGGGTCATCTCGTCGAGCGCCGCCACCTCGGGTCGTGACGGATAGCGGAAGCTGACATTGTCAAAACCGATGGCGCCTTTGACAGGTTGCGTCAGCGAAACCGGGTTTGCAGGGTCGGTGACGGCATCCTGCGCGTTCAACAGTTCGACAAGGCGTTCCGTCGCGCCGGCGGCGCGTTGCAGCTCGCTCCAGATTTCGGACAGCGCGCCGACCGATCCGGCCATGATCACCGAATAGATCACGAACTGGATCAGCGTGCCTTCGGTCATGATCCCGGCGCGCACGTCGTTCGCACCCATCCACAGGACGCCGACGATGCCGGTGAAGACCAGAAAGATCACGATGACCGTCAACACGGCTCGGGTATGAATTCGGCGCAGCGACACCGAGTAAGAGGTTTCGGTCAGGTCCGAGAACTGTTTGCGGCTGGCGGTTTCATGCGTGAAGGCCTGTACCGTCTGGACTGCGCCCAGCGCCTCGCCGGCATTGCCCGACGAGGCGGCGATCCAGTCCTGGTTTTCGCGGCTTATGCCGCGCAGACGGCGGCCCAGAACGAGGATCGGCACCACCACGACCGGGATCAGCAGCAGAACCATCGCCGTCAGCTTGGCCGAGGTCAGCAGCATCAGCACCAGACCGCCCAGGAACATCAGCATGTTGCGCAGGGCGATGGAGACGGAAGACCCCAGAACCGACTGGATCAATGTCGTGTCGGTGGTGATCCGGCTGAGCACCTCGCCCGTCATGATCCGTTCGAAGAATTCGGGGCTCATCCCGATCACCCGGTCGAAAACGGCCTTGCGGATGTCGGCGACGACGCGCTCACCCAGCCGGGTGACCAGCATGTATCTGACCCCGGTGCCCACCGCGAGAATCGCGGCGATTCCCAGCGCGGCCAGAAAATACTGGTCCAGCAATTCGCCGTCTTCGATCCGGAAATGATCGACGACCCGCCGTACGGCCAATGGCAGCGTCAATGTCATGCTTGCGGTGACGACAAGCGCCACGGTCGCACCGAACATCAGCAACTTGTAGGGCTTCATGAACGGCCAGAGCGATGCCAGAACGCCCAGTTTTTTCGAGACGGCCCGCTCTTCGCTGGCGCCGGGTGCCGGGGTTGCTGCCGATTTTGCCGCGCGGTTCCTTGCCATGTCAGGCCCTTGTCGTCTTGTCCGTCATAATCGCATGCTTCATGGCCGCAGCGCCGCATGGGGTCAAGGCAAAGGGGGCGAATCCTCGATGCAAAGACCGTTTTTGCCGCAGCGAACTGGAAAGATGGGCTGAGTTGGAGCGGGTAGACGGAATCGAACCGACATAGCCTGCTTGGAAGGCAGGGGCTTTACCATTAAGCTATACCCGCTCAGCGTCTTGGCTGATTATGTCACCGCCATGGGATCGTCAAGCGGGAAATCCATCGCGCGCGTGCCTTCTTTCGATCCGGTTTGCGCGGCACTCTTAAGATGACAGAACGGGTCTCGTGTGTTCAGATGGGTTTCCAAGGAGCTACGATTTCTCACCAAGTCGATCTGCGGGCAATTCCATGAGCAAGCCGTTACCGCGCAAGACCCCTGAACCGAAACCGGCAAAACGGCGGTGCCACCGATGTCACGGCTCGGGCCGGTCACCCTGTCAGATCTGCAGCGGTTCCGGTCAGGTTTTCAAAAGAAAGGATATTCAGGGCAAATCCCACTACGACCGCTGCACCGGATGTTTTGGACTGAAAATGACACGTTGCGTGACCTGCGGCGGTGAGGGGTTCCTCTGACGGCTGGTCAGGCGTTTCGGCAATGATCACGGTTTTGTGGTATCCTTGCCCATCCGCCGGTCGCGCAGCCAACAGGCCGCGTTTGCAGACTGGCCTTTTGTGGGGGCGCATATCATGACAGATTTTGACTTGGGAACCTATTCACGCAAGATCACCACCTCATCACCCGAAGCACAGCGATTGTTCGATCAGGGGCTGATCTGGCTGTATGGGTACAATCACGAAGCGGCGGCGGAGTGTTTTCAGAAGGCCGCCGATATTGACCCCGGCTGCGGCATCGCCTTTTGGGGCGTCGCTCATGCGATTGGCCCGAACTACAACAAGCCGTGGGAGTTCTTCGAGCCGGACGAGCGTGTTGCAACGCTGAAGCGGGCACATGAGGCGATTGCCGCCGCGATGGCGGCGCGTGACAAGGTTTCCCCGGTCGAGACGGCCTTGATCGAAGCGCTGGCAGACCGGTTTCCGACCGATCCGGAGATCGAGGATTACGGCCCGTGGAACGACGCCTTTTCGGATTCGATGCGTAAGGTTTACGCGGCGCACAACAAGGATCTCGACGTGGCCTGCATCTTTGCCGAGGCGCTGATGAACCGGACCCCCTGGCAGCTTTGGGATCTGGCCAAGGGCGAACCCGCCGAAGGCGCCTCGACCGTCGAGGCGCTGGCGGCGCTGGAAACCGCGTTTGACACCCTGCCCGGTGCCTGGGACCATCCCGGTCTGCTGCACATGTACATTCACCTGATGGAAATGTCGCCCACGCCCGAAAAGGCGCTGCGTCATGGCGACCGGCTGGTCGATCTGGTGCCCGACAGCGGGCATCTGGTGCATATGGCGACCCATATCGACGTGCTGTGCGGTGACTATCAGAACGTGGTCTGGCGCAATCACCGCGCGGCACAAGTGGATCGAAAATACGAAGCGATGGCGGGGGGTGAGAATTTCTATACCGTCTACCGCATCCACAATGTCCATTTCGAAGCTTATGGCGCGATGTTTCTTGGACAGCCGGATAAGGCGTTGGCCGCGTCCGAAGAGTTGATGCGAATGTTGCCGGACAATGTGGTGCGGTTTTTCCCGGACCTGTTCGAATCGTTTTATGGCAAGAAGATTCACGTGATGGTGCGGTTCGGGCAATGGCAGGACATCCTTGACGAACCCTTCCCCGAGGATCGTGAGCTTTACAGTTACACCACCGCCGCCATGCATCAGGCGCGGGCCATTGCGCTGGCCAATCTTGGCCGCGCGGACGAAGCCAAGGCAGAGCGCGAACGCGCGGTAGAGGCACGCAAGGCGGTGCCCGAGGGACGTCTGGTGTTCAACAACACCGCCGAGGACGTGCTGATGATCGGCGAAGCGATGATGGATGGCGAAATCGCGTTCAAGGCCGGGGACCGCGAAGGCGGGCTGGCGCACCTGCGCCGCTCGGTCAAGCTGGACGACAGCCTGGTCTATGACGAGCCGTGGGGCTGGATGCAGCCGACCCGGCATGCGTTGGGCGCGCTGTTGATGGAAGACCAGAAGTTCGAAGAAGCCGAGGCGGTTTACCGTGCCGATCTGGGGCTGGACGACACGCTTGCGCGCGCCTGCCAGCATCCGCGCAACATCTGGAGCCTGCACGGCTTGCACGAATGCCTTGTGCGGCGCGGCGAACTGACCGAGGCCAAGCATATCAAACTGCAGCTTGATCAGGCCGCGGCACGGGCGACCGTGCCGGTGCATGCCTCGTGTTATTGCCGCAGTCGAGCCAAAGCGGCCTAGGAGCCTTCCTGCCTTCCGATATGAAATGACCGAAATGCCGCCCCGTGTTCGGGGCGGTATCTTTTTCGGGCGACTGAAAAAACTGTGGAGCCCGGCAAAGCAATTGTCACTTGCCTGTTACACCCGTTCAACGAGTTGTCATACTCGCTCTCTACATCCTTGGCTCACCGACATATTACGCTAATTGGGAGGCATCCATGAAAGAAGTCGTTTCAAAAAACCTGTCTGCTGACGACTGGGACGAGATAAATTTTTCTCGCCCCGAAAAGAACGACTTTGACCGCGTCGTCGAAAGCGCGATTTCGCGCCGGGGCTTTCTGGGCGGCGTACTGGCCTTTGGGTCTGGTGCCGCGGCCATGGGCGCCGGGCTGTTGAAGCCAACGGCAGCCCATGCGGTTCAGGGGTCGCGTTTTGCCTTTGCTCCGATTGCGGCACAGACCGACGGAACCGTTCACGTGCCCGAGGGATATTCCTGGAAGGTTCTGATGCGCTGGGGCGACCCGCTGTTTTCCGAAGCGGACGGGTATGACATCACCGACGGCGGCCCGCTTGAGAACTCGGACAAGATTTTCGGTGAGAACACCGACGGGATGGAAACCTTTTCGTTTCAGGGGCGGGACCTGATCGCCATCAATCACGAATACCCGAATGAGGATATCAATCTGCCCGCGGCGCAGGATGGCAAGCCGATCAGTGCCCAGGATGTTCTGAAGCTGCAGAACATTCAGGGCGTGACCGTGATGGAGATTGCCGAAGGCCCTGACGGTTGGATCGTGGTCAGGGACAGCCCGTTCAACCGCCGTATCCATCACAACACGCCGATGAAGATCGTTGGCCCCGCTGCCGGGCATGACCTGTTGAAGACCAAGGCCGACCCGACCGGAACCAGGTCTCTGGGAACGATGAACAACTGTGGCGCAGGCAAGACGCCGTGGGGCACGTACCTGACCTGTGAAGAAAACTTCAACGGATACTTCGGATCGTCTGACGAGCAGGCCGGGTATGCTCCGCAGGTCGCAAGCGGCTATGAACGCTATGGCATCAAGGCGGAAAGCCGGAACGGCTACGAGCTTTTCGATCCGCGGTTTGACACGTCGAAAACCCCCAACGAGCCGCACCGCGCGGGATGGATTGTCGAGATTGACCCTGCCAATCCCCAAGGCACGCCGGTCAAGCATACCGGCCTTGGCCGGTTCAAGCACGAAAACGCCGAGGTCGTGGTGGTGCCGGACGGTCGCGTCGTCGTCTATATGGGCGATGACGAGCGGGGCGAGTACCTGTATCGTTTTGTCTCCAACGGCACCTACCGGCCTGGCGGAACCACCGAAGGGCTGCTGGATGACGGCACGCTTTTTGTTGCCAGGTTCAACGACGACCAGACCGGCGAATGGCTGGCCCTGACGCCGGATACAACCGGGATGAATGCCGCCGAGATCGCGATTTTTACCCGAATGGCCGCGTCTATCGTGGGCGGCACCACGATGGACCGTCCTGAGTGGGTGGCGGCGAACCCCGTGGCGGTCGAGGCCTATTGCTGTCTGACCAACAACAAGAATCGGGGCGTCAAACCAAATGCCGGTGGCGATGATACTTCGGCCAATGGCCCCAATCCGCGCGACACCAACCTCTATGGACAGATCGTGCGCTGGCGGCCCGCACAGGACGACCACGCGGCCGATACGTTCGAATGGGATCTGTATGTGATGGCGGGCAACCCGACGGTGCACAGTGATGCCTATGCCGGGTCGCCCAACGTGAACGCCGGCAACCTGTTCAACTCGCCCGACGGCATGGCCTTTGATACGACCGGGCTGGTGTGGATTCAAACCGATGGCGACGACAAAAACGAGGGCGATTTTGCCGGAATGGGCAACAACCAGATGCTGGTGGGTGATCCGGTAACCGGAGAGATCGCGCGGTTCATGACCGGTCCGAATGGATGCGAGGTCACGGGCCTTGCCTGGTCAAGCGACCGGCGAACGATGTTCGTGGGCATCCAGCATCCCGGCGGCAACTGGCCCGATGGCGGCACGCCGCGTTCGTCGGTGGTCGCGATCAAGCGCGACGACAACTCACCCATAGGCTGACCTGACCGTCATCCAAAGGAAACGCCCCCGAAACGCGGTTCCGGGGGCGTTTTGTTTCGGAGTGACTGAAATTATTCGGCGGCCTTCAGTTCTTTGCCTTGCGGAATGACCTCGTAACCGGGCTCTTCGGGTTCATCATCGACCATCTCGGGCGGGAAGCCCGGGGCGCGGATATCGAGGCCCGTTGCTTCTTCGAGGCGCTTGATGATGTTGGGAGACAACTCGCGGGGGCCAAAACGCGCGATCCCGTCGTTGAAGATGTCGATCAGAACCGGGTTGATCTCCAACGGCACGTTGGCGCGATCCGCAACTTCCTGGAACAGGCCGATGTCCTTTTTCACCAGATCCATTGTGAAGGAAATATCGCGCGAACCGTTCAGGATCACCTGGCTTTCGGTTTCATGCACGAACGAGGTGCCGGACGAGATTTTCATCGCCTCATAGGCGGTGTTCAGATCCATGCCCGCAGCCTTGGCAACAACCAATGCTTCGCAACAGGTCACAAGGTTTGCTGTCGCCAGATAATTGGTGAGAACCTTCAGAACCGAAGCCGACCCGAGGTCGCCAGTGTGCAGGATGCGGCGGCCCATCGTGGTGAGGAAGGGCAGGATACGTTCGAACGTCGCGCGGTCGCAGCCCGCGAAAATCGAGATGTTGCCGGTATCCGCCCGATGGCAGCCGCCCGAAACCGGGCAGTCCACCGCGGCACCGCCGCGCTCGATCACCATGGCGCCGAGCCTTTTGACCTCGGCCTCGTCGGTGGTCGACATCTCCATCCAGATCTTGCCCGGCTTCACTTCGGGCAGCATCTGTTGCATCACCGCGTCCGAGGCCGCAGGCGATGGCAGGCAGGTGATGACGGCGTCACATTCGCGCATCAGCTGTGCCGGACCGTCCGCGCGTTTGGCGCCACGCTCGACGAACATGTCGACCAGATTTTCATTCAGGTCATGCACCGTCAGATCAATTCCGTTCCGCAAGAGCGAGCCTGACAGTTTGTGGCCCACATTGCCCAGACCGATGAAACCAACTTTCATGGATTTGTCCTCCCCGGCGGGCGTATGCCCGCGTATACGATTCATGCGGTGAATATGAAGCTTTGAAACCGCCAAGAGAAACGAATAATAATGATCGCAATGGTCAAAAAATTTTGGTGATAAATGGACCGCCTTCCAAATCCGGCCTGGTTGCGAACGTTTGAGGCGGCGGCACGCCATCTGAACTTTACCACGGCGGCGAAAGAACTTGGGCTGACCCAGACGGCAGTGTCGCTGCATATCCGCTCGCTGGAAGAGGATTTGGGCGAAAAACTGTTTCTGCGCGCCGCGCGTCGGATCGAATTGACCGAACTTGGCCAATCCTATGCGCTGACCGTGCGGCGGGCGCTGTCGGATATCGCGCTCAGCACCAACAGCCTGTTTGGTCCGGCCACCCGCCAAAGCCTGACAATACGGGCAGCAATTTCGACCGCCACCTATTGGATCGCGGCGGAATTGCCTGATTTCAGCGCGCAATATCCGGAAATCCCTGTGCGGCTGGTGTCGCATATCTGGAATGACAGCGTCGCCCCTGCAGATGTCGATATCGAGATCCGGTTGGGATATGGCGATTGGCCGGGCGTCATGGCCGAGAAGTTGAGCGAGGAAACCATCGTTCCGGTCTGCCGTGCCGGTGACCCCGTTCCCACCATCCGGCAGATGCACAGCGGGCCGTTGATCCACATTCTCGGCTACGAGGACAACTGGGCGCGCTACCTTGAGGCGCATGGGCTTGACCACGACCCATCGGCAACCCGGCACGCCGTCGATACCACGGTCGCGGCGTTGCAACTGGTGATGGGAGGGGCGGGTTACGCCACCATCCTCGGCCGTTTTGCGCGCAATGCCATATCCCAGGGCGCACCGCTGCAAATTGCCGGGCCACCGATTCCCTTTGGGCAGTCGCATTACCTGATCCGATCCGACGCGGCGACATCGGTTTCCGGTTCAGCACGCCTTTTCGAGGCATGGCTGCGGGACAGGTTGGCTGGCGATGCCGCTGGTTAACGATGGCGGGTCGCTTTTTCACCCTGACGGTTCACAAGCCTGACGCCGCGCTTGACAAGTCCCCTGCCCTTGCCGCATGTCCGCGCTGTTGGTGTCTGCGCGAGCAGATGAAAAGGGAATGCGTCAGCGGTTCACCGTCAAACGCAGCCGCCCCCGCGACCGTGACCGGAGAGGGTGCCCAAATGCCACTGGCCGACAGGCCGGGAAGGCGGGACACCCGACAGGGACAAGCCCTGACATCCGTAAGCCGGGAGACCTGCCAGCGCCCGAAGACCAGACCGGACGGGGTGTTCCGGTGTCGGGCCGTGGCCCGCATGAAACCCCGTTCCCCGAAACCTGAATGGGGGGATGAGAGACGTGACCGAGCCTGCACCAGTCGAACTGCTGGTCTGCACCACCTGCCGCCGGGGTCTGCCCATCGAGGATGACGCCCAGCGCCCGGGCGCGCTGTTGCACAAGGCGCTGACCGAGGTCGAACTGCCCGATGGCGTTCTGCTGAAACCGGTCGAGTGTCTGTCGAACTGCGATCAGGGCTGTTCGATCGTGCTGCGTGGCGGGCCGTCGCGCTGGACCTTCGTCTATGAGAACCTGAGCGAAACAGACGATGTCGCGATCATCGTCGAAGGCGCGACCAAATACCTGGCCACCGAGGACGGGCTGGTAAAGTGGCGCGACCGCCCCGAACATTTCCGCAAGAACTGCGCCGCCCGCATTCCCCCGATTGGAGCCTGAGCCATGAGCACCCTTGAAAAACTTCCCGTCACCGTGATTACCGGCTTTCTGGGCTCGGGCAAGACCACGCTGATCCGCCACCTGATGCAGAACCCACAGGGCAAGCGGTTGGCCGTGGTGGTCAACGAATTCGGCGATGTGGGCGTCGATGGTGAGATCCTGAAAAGTTGCGCCATTCCGGATTGCCCGGCGGAAAACATCATGGAGCTTGCCAATGGCTGTATCTGCTGCACCGTGGCCGACGATTTCATCCCCACCATCGAGGCGCTGATGGCGCTGGAGCCGCGCCCCGATCACATCCTGATCGAAACCTCGGGTCTGGCGCTGCCGAAACCGTTGCTCAAGGCGTTCGACTGGCCCGACATCCGGTCGAAGATCACCGTGGACGGTGTGATTGCGCTGGCCGATGCCGAGGCGGTGGCCGCTGGTCGCTTCGCGCCGAACGTCGAAGCGGTGGACGCCCAGCGCATGGCGGACGAGTCCATCGACCACGAAACGCCGCTGTCAGAGGTGTTCGAAGACCAGATTTCCTGCGCCGATATCATCCTGCTGACCAAGCCCGACCTGGCCGGACCCGACGGCGTTGCGAAGGCCAGGGAAATCATCGCTGCCGAGGCCCCGCGCCCGCTGCCGGTGGTCGAGGTCGCCGAAGGGGCCGTGGACGTGCGCGTTATCCTGGGGCTGGAGGCCGCTGCCGAGGATGACATGGATGCCCGCCCATCGCACCACGACGGGGCGGACGATCATGAACACGATGATTTCGAAAGCGTCGTGATCGAGTTGCCCGAGCAATCCGATCCCGCCGACCTGATGGCCCGGATCGAACGTCTGGCAAACGAATTGAACATCCTGCGCGTCAAAGGGTACGCCGCCGTATCCGACAAACCGATGCGTCTGCTGGTGCAGGCTGTGGGCGCGCGTGTTCGCCACCAATACGACCGGGCTTGGAAACCGGGCGAAGAGCGCCGCTCGCGCCTGGTAGTGATTGCCGAGCATGACGACATCAACGAAGCCGCAATTCGCGGTATTCTCGAAGGTGTGGCCGAGGCCGCCGAATAAGGGACCGAGACGCCAATGCATGTCGTCTTTCGCGAAAGCCACGGTCTGGAAGAGACCGAAACACCGACCGATCTGGGCCAGAGCCCGGGCGATCTGGTGGTGCTGTCCTTTTCCGACAGCGACCTTGGCGCGTTCGCGGCGGGCTGGCATCGCGGCGGCGGAGCCGAGGGGCGGATGCCGTCATTGCGGCTGGCAAATCTGTCGGCGCTTAAGCATCCGCTGTCGGTCGATACCTATGTCGAACAGACGCTGGAGGGGGCCAAGGGCATCCTGATCCGGCTTATAGGCGGCGTGCCGTACTGGTCTTACGGGCTGCAGCAGGTTCATGCGCTGGCGCAATCGAAAGGGCTGGCGCTGGCTGTTCTGCCAGCGGACGGGCGTGAGGATACCCGGCTGGACGACTATTCCACCCTGCCGGTCTCGACCCTGCGCCGCCTTGCGCATCTGTGCGATACCGGCGGCGAGGTGGCGGCCCAGGCCGCGCTGGCACAGATGGCGCTGGCGACGGGATTGTATGCCGGACCGGTGATGGGGTCCAAAGCGCTGCCCGAATGCGGCGCGTGGTGCCCGGACCAGGGGGTAATCGCGGCAGAGACCGCCTTCGAAGATGGCAAGCCCCGCATCCTTGTCACGTTTTACCGCGCCTATCTCAGCGCGGCTGACACGGCGCCGATCGCCGCCTTGATCCGCGCGTTCCGGGCCCGCGGATATGATGCCGTCGGTCTGTTTGCACCGTCGCTGAAAGCGCCCGCATCGGCCAAATGGCTGGCAGAGCAGGTTGCTTCGCTGACACCTGCGGCCCTCGTCAACGCCACCGCCTTTTCCGGCAAGGGCGGCGGAGGCACATCGCCTCTGGATGCCGCGGGGGTACCGGTTTTTCAGGCCATGCTCGCCACCTCGAACCGCAAGGCGTGGGACGAGGCGGAACGGGGTCTGTCGCCTGCGGACCTGGCCATGCACGTGGTGCTGCCCGAAGTGGATGGCCGCATCACCGGCAGCGTGATCTCGTTCAAGGAGCCGGGGCAGCGCGACGCGCATCTGCAATTCGCACGTGCAATGCACGCACCCGAACCCGACCGGATCGGGGCGCTGGTGGATCGGGTGTCGGGTTGGCTTTGCCTGACGTCGAAACCCAAGGCAAAACAAGTGCCGGTGCTGGTGCTATCGACCTATCCCGGCAAGGACTGGCAGATGGCCCACGCGGTGGGACTGGATGCTCTGGCTTCGGCCGAGGCGATGCTGGAGGACCTGCGCGGCGAGGGGTATGACACCGCGCCGGCAGAGCCCATCGCCGATACCCTGCTTGACGCGCGGACAAGCTGGTCTTTGACAGATTACCGCGCGGCCCTGTCCACCTTGCCCGCTTCGCTGCGGCAAGATCTGGAGACCGTGTGGGGCAAGGCCGAAGACGACCCGGCTTTTGCCAACGGCGCCTTTCATTTTACTGCCCTGCGGCGCGGCAAGGCGATTGTCGCCCTGCAACCCGAGCGCGGCACGCCCGAGACGCGCGACGATGAATATCACGATCTCAGCCGGACGCCGCGCCATTCCTATGTTGCCTTCTACCTTTGGCTGAGCCATGCGGCGGGGGCCGATGCGCTCATCCATATCGGCGCGCATGGAACGCTGGAATGGTTGCCAGGAAAGTCGGTCGCGCTGTGCAAGGCCTGCTGGCCCGAGGCGCTGATCGGCGGTTTGCCTGTGATCTATCCCTTCATTGTCAATGACCCCGGCGAAGCGGCACAGGCCAAGCGACGCATCGGCGCCGTCACGCTGGGCCACGTACCCCCGCCGCTGCGCGAAAGCGGCACGCCGGATAGGATGGTGCGGCTGGAGTCGCTGTTGGACGAGTTTTCCAACGCCGACGGGCTGGATCCAAAGCGCCGCGACCGTCTGCAATCGGACATCCGCGACGAGGCACGGGTCATCGGGCTGGAGAACGATCTGGGCCTTGATCGCGCCACCAGTACCGCCGAAGCGATCACCCGGATCGACCGCTTTGTCTGTGACATCAAGGAAAGCCAGTTCGGCGACGGGCTGCACGTCTTTGGCCGGGTGCCCGAGGTGGCAAGCAATTTCGATATCGCACCGTCTGCCCATGCCGAGCGCGCCGCCTTGCTGGCCGCGCTGGCGGGCAAACGCATCGAGGCCGGCCCGTCGGGATCACCCTATCGCGGGCGTTCGGACGTGCTGCCTACCGGGCGCAACCTCTACACTACCGATCCACGCTCGGTGCCCACGCGGGCGGCCTATGCGCAGGGGGTGAAACTGGCCGAAGAACTGGTGCGGCGGCATCTGCAGGAAGAAGGTGATTACCCCAAAGGGTTGATCGTCGATCTGTGGGGGTCGGCCACCATGCGCACCGCCGGCGAAGAGTTTGCCATGGCCTTGCACCTGTTGGGCGTCAAACCGGTCTGGGATCAGGGATCGGAACGGGTATCGGGCATCGAGGTGCTGCCGATCACCGATCTGGACCGCCCGCGACTGGATGTGACCCTGCGTGTTTCGGGGCTGTTTCGCGACGTTTTCCCGACGCTCTCGGCGCTGTTCGGTCAGGCGGTGCGTGCGCTGTGCGCAAGGGACGAGGCGCCGGACTGGAACCCCTATGCCGGTCAGGAACCTGCGGCCCGTGTCTTTGGCCCCGCGCCGGGCAGCTACGGGCTGAACATGACGCATCTGTCCGAGACCTATACGGACGAGGCCCGCGCAGAGGCCGGGCAGGCCTGGCTTGACGCAAGCTCCTTCGCGCTGGAGGGCGAGCATATCGCGCACGATCGGGATGGCATCACGGATCGCGTCGCAAAGGCCGACAGTTTCGTTCACCTGCAGGACCTGACCGAAACCGATCTGCTGCTGGCCAACGACTATGCCACGCACGAGGCCGGGTTCGCGGCGGCCAAGAAGGTCACCGGTGGCAGCGCCCGGCTGTATCATCTGGACAACACCAACCCCGAAACCCCGCGGGCTCGAACCCTGCCCGAGGAAATCAGCCGCGTTGTTCATGCCCGCGCCACCAATCCCGGCTGGATCGCAGGGATGCAGCGACACGGGTTCCGAGGCGCGGCCGAGATTGCGGCGACATTGGATCACATGGCCTCGTTCGCGCATCTGTCGGGCACCGTCGCGCCGCATCTGTTCGACCTGTATCACGACGCGACACTGGGCGACCCCGAAGTCGATGCCTTTCTGCAGGATGCCAATCCGCAGGCCCACAAGGCGATGCATGACCGGTTCCGGGCGCTTTTCGACGCCGGGTTGTGGAACACCCGGCGCAACTCGATCCGTGCGGATCTGGAGGGGCTGAGATGAGCGCGCCCATCGTCCAGGGATGGTGCCCCGGCGCGCACCGGCCGATGATGTCCGGGGACGGGTTGGTGGTGCGCGTGCGGCCCCGACTTGCGCGTCTTGAGGCCGGGCAGGTTCTGGGCCTGTGCAAGGCGGCGGACCGATATGGCAACGGCACGATCGACCTGACCAATCGTGCCAACCTGCAACTGCGCGGCGTGGCCGAGGCCGATCATTCGGCCTTGCTGGATGACTTGGCGGCGTTGGGCCTGCTGGATGCGGAACCGGGCATTGAGGTTCGGCGCAATATCCTTGTCACCCCGCTCTACCGTGAGAGAGACCTGACGGCACGGTTGACCCGAAAATTGATCGACCGGTTGGCGGACCTGCCCAGATTGCCTGCGAAGTTCGGGTTTGCCGTGGACACCGGCCCGGACCGCCTGCTTTCTGGTGACTCGGCGGATATTCGGTTGGAGACCGGACCAGATGGCCTGATCCTGCGCGCTGATGGTGCCGATACGGGGCGTGTGGTGCCGGAAAGTGAGGCCATCGACAGGCTGATCGAACTGGCCCGCTGGTTCGCGGACAACCACGGCCAGGAGACCCGCCGCATGGCGCGGCTGGTCGCAGCTATCCCTTTGCCACAGAAATGGCAGGGTGCGCGGCCGGGTCCGGTTGGCAAACGGATGCAACCGGGGAATACCCCGCTTGGCCCGGTTTGCGGCGCGGTCTTTGGTCAGCTGCCTGCAGCCGAACTGGCCCGCCTGATCGTGGACAGCAAAGCCCCGGCCCTGCGCGTCACCCCTTGGCGACTGATCCTGCTGGAAGGCGGGGAGGCGATCCGCGCTCCGGACTTTGTCACCCGGGCCGATGACCCGTTACTGACAACCGATGCCTGCCCCGGCGCGCCGTTCTGCCCGCAAGCGCAGGCTGAGACCCGCGCCATAGCCCGCACGCTGGCCCCGCGCGTCACTGGCAGCCTGCACGTTTCGGGCTGCGCAAAGGGCTGTGCCCGGATGAGCGCGGCGGATGTGACACTGGTCGGAAATGACGGAACATTCGATATCGTAAAACATGGCCGCGCGGGGGATGAGCCCTGTCAGCGTGGCCTCAGCCCCGAAACACTGAAGAGCATGGACCTGACCTGATGCCCTATGAATACGAAACCAACGGTGCGGCGATCTATAAGCAATCCTTCGCCACGATCCGGTCCGAGGCCGACCTGGCCCGGTTTGACGCCGACGAGGAACAGGTCGCGGTGCGGATGATCCACGCCGCCGGTATGGTCGGGCTTGAGGAATTTGTACATTTCTCGCCCGGCTTCGTGCAGGCTGCGCGCGCCGCACTGGAAAACGGTGCGCCGATCCTGTGCGACGCGCGCATGGTGTCGGAAGGTGTCACCCGCTTTCGCCTGCCCGCCGAAAACGAGGTGATCTGCACGCTGCACGACGAGCGCGTCCGCCCGCTGGCAGAGGAAATGCAGAACACCCGCTCGGCGGCGGCGCTGGAGCTGTGGCGGCCCGTGCTGGAAGGCGCGCTGGTCGCAATCGGGAACGCGCCCACGGCGCTTTTCCACCTGCTCAACATGCTCGAAGATCCCGACTGCCCCCGCCCTGCCGCCATCATCGGCTGTCCAGTGGGTTTTGTCGGTGCGGTCGAATCCAAAGATGCCCTTTGGGAGGCGCAGCCGGTGCCGTCCTGTATCGTCAAGGGCCGTCTGGGCGGCAGCGCCATCACGGTTGCGGCCATAAACGCCATCGCAAGCAGGGCAGAATGAAAATGGGAACCATATATGGCGTGGGTCTGGGCCCCGGCGACCCGGACCTGATGAGCGTCAAGGCCGACCGCCTGTTGCGCGGGGCACGGCACGTCGCCTATTTCCGCAAGCCGGGCCGTACCGGGCAGGCGCGCAAGATCGTCAACGGCATGATTTCGGGCGATGCGGTGGAATTTCCGATGGAATACCCGGTGACCACCGAAATCCCGGTGACCGATCCACGTTACAACGAGCTTTTGGCGGCGTTCTACGAGGATTGCACCAAGCGGCTGAAGGAGCTGTCTGCTCAGGGCGAGGATGTGGTTGTTCTGTGCGAGGGCGATCCGTTCTTCTATGGCTCTTTCATGCATCTTTACAATCGCTTGCGTGATCAGGCCCCGGTCGAGGTTGTGCCCGCGATCACCGGCATGTCAGGGGCCTGGACCGCAACGGGCGATCCGATCACCTGGGGCGATGATGTGCTGACGGTTCTGGTCGGCACCCTGCCCGAAGAGATGCTGGCCGAGCGCATGGCACAGACCGATGCGCTGGTGGTGATGAAGATCGGGCGCAATATCGACAAGGTGACACGGGCGCTCAAGACCTCCGGGCTCTATGACCGGGCCTGGATCGTGGAATACGCGCAGATGCCGAACCAGACGGTGACCAAGCTGAGCGAGGCCTGCGACAGGATCACGCCATATTTCTCGATCATCATCGTCCACGGTCACGGGCGGCGGCCATGAGCGGCTGGGTCAAGATCGCAGGCCTTGGGCCGGGCAACGAGGCGCTAATCACGCCCGAAGTGACCGAGGCGCTGGCCGAAGCGACCGATGTGGTGGGCTATATCCCTTATGTCGCACGGCTGGCCGAGCGCGCAGGGCTGACGTTACACGCCAGCGACAACCGGGTCGAAATCGACCGTTCGCAACATGCGTTGCAGATGGCGGCGGAAGGCAAGCGGGTGGTGGTGGTGTCCTCGGGCGATCCCGGCGTGTTCGCAATGGCCGCGGCCGTATTCGAGGCGATGGAAAATGGCCCTGTGGAATGGCGCGATCTCGATGTCTCGGTAATGCCCGGCATCACCGCGATGCTGGCGGCCTCGGCCCGCGCCGGTGCGCCCTTGGGCCACGATTTCTGCGCCATCAACCTCAGCGACAACCTCAAGCCGTGGGAATTGATCGAAAAGCGCCTGCGTCTTGCGGCGCAGGCCGATTTTGCCATGGCATTCTACAATCCACGCTCGAAGTCCCGGCCTAAAGGTTTTGTAAGGACGCTGGAAATCCTGCGCCAGGAATGCGAGCCGGAACGCCTGATCCTGTTTGCCCGCGCCGTATCACGCAAAGACGAAGCTCTGCGCATCTCGACCTTGGCCGAGGCGACACCGGAGATGGCGGATATGCAGACAGTTGTCATAGTGGGATCTTCGCGCACGCGGATCATCGAAAGGCAAGGCACGCCAATCGTTTACACGCCGAGGTTCACCCCGGAATGAGCCAACCAGTCCACAACCTGCGCCACATTCGAAAACTCGGTCCGCTGCGGCAGAGCGGGACGATCGATCATCAGCACCGGCAGGCCCAGTTCGCGCGCGGCGTCGAGCTTGGCGCGTGCGCCAGAGCCGCCGGCGTTCTTGGACACAACAAGTTCGGTGCCGTGGCGCCGCATCAGGGCCAGGTCATCCGCAAACGTGAACGGGCCGCGCGAGACCACCACGTCGCAATCGGGCAATGGCAAAGCGCCGGGTTGGTCCACCAGCCGCAGCAGATAGCGATGCTGGGGCTGGGCGGCGAAATCTTCCAGATGCATGCGGCCCACGGCAAGAAAAACCCGTCGAGAGGCGCCCGAAAGAGCGCCAACCGCCGCCGCGATATCGGGAACGTGGCGCCAATGATCGCCGTCTTGAGATTGCCATTCAGGGCGGGTCAACGCCGCCAGGGCGGCACTGGTTTCGGCACAGGCAGCAATTGCGTTGCGGCTCATTTGCGCAGCAAATGGGTGGGTGGCGTCGATCACGTGCGTGATGCCATGATCGTGGATAAAACGAGCCAGCCCCTGCGAGCCGCCAAAACCGCCAACTCGTGTCGGCAGGGGTTGCGGACGGGGGGTCTCCACGCGGCCCGCGTAAGAGTACGTCGCGGTCAACCCGAGTTCTGCGATGGCTTTGGCCAGCGCATTGGCCTCGGTCGTGCCGCCAAGGATCAGGAGGTGGGACATGAGTGACGCTCCGTGGCTGACCGTTCTGGGTTTGGGCGAAGATGGACTGGATGGACTGACACCGGCAACCCGTCAAGTGCTGGATGCGGCGCAGGTCGTCATGGGGCCGCCCCGCCATTTGTCGCTGATCCCGGAATCCGGGGCCGACCGAATTGAATGGCCGGTGCCGTTTTCCGCCGGCCTGCCGCTGCTGCAAGGCTTGCGCGGGCGCCGCGTCGTAGTGCTTGCCTCGGGCGATCCGTTCTGGTTTGGAGCCGGTTCGGTGATCGCCCGACATTTCGATGCCGGTGAATGGACCGCCATTCCAGGCCAGTCGACCTTTTCCCTGGCAGCGGCGCGTCTGGCCTGGCCCCTGGAAGACACCCTGACATTCGGGCTGCATGCCGCGCCCCTGACACGTCTGCGCCCGCATCTGGCGCGGGGGTTGCGGGCGATTGTCCTGTTGCGCAACGGCGCTGCGGTGGCGGAACTGGCGACTTACCTGACCGAAACCGGCTTTGCCGACACCACGCTGCACATCCTCGAAGCGTTGGGTGGCCCGCGCGAGCGCATGCAGAAAGCCACGCTGACCGAAGCCTTGCTTGGCACATTCGCACATCCGATATGTGTCGCGCTGGAGGCGGCGGGCGCGGGTTTGGGCGTGCCCATGGCATCCGGAAAACCAGACGATATTTTCGAGACCGACGGGCAGATCACCAAACGCCCCGTTCGGGCGCTGACGCTGTCGGCGCTGGCGCCACAGCGGGGCGAACACCTGTGGGATATTGGCGGTGGCACAGGCTCGATCAGCATCGAATGGCTGATGTGCGATCAGACGCTGACCGCCACCACGATCGAACCGCGCGCCGACCGGGCCGACCGCATTCGCCGTAACGCCGACGCGCTGGGACAGGACCGCCTGAACGTGGTGCATGGCACCGCGCCGGATGCGTTGAGTGGATTGCCCAGACCGGATGTGGTTTTCATCGGCGGAGGGCTGAGCACCGCGCTTTTGGATTGGCTTGCCGCGAACCTGTCCAGGGGCACTCGGCTGGTCGCCAATGCGGTGACGCTGGAAAGCGAGGCGCTGCTGGCGCAGTGGCATGACAAGCTGGGCGGCGATCTGCTGCGGATCGAACTGGCGCAATCCGCCCCGCTCGGGCCGCGACGGGGCTGGAAATCGGCCTATCCGGTAGTTCAATGGAGCGTGACGCTATGATCGTTGCGGGGCTTGGATTTTCATCGACGGCAACGGCTCAAAGCCTGCGCGACGCCTATGACCGGGCCACCAAAGGGCAAACCGTCGCAGCCTTGGCAACGGTGGCGGACAAGGAGGGCCATCCTGCGCTGATCCAATTTGCCGCAACCACTGCCCTGCCCCTCTATTTCGTTGCGCCTGCCGATCTGAGCGGCCAGCGCACGTTGACCTGCTCGTCCCGCAGCCGCGCCACTTATGGCACCGGAAGCGTGGCCGAAGCTTCTGCCCTCGTCGCCGCCGGAACAGGTGCCCGACTGGTTTCACCCCGACAGATCTCGACCGACCGCCTGGCCACCTGTGCGGTTGCAACTGGAGAGCCTAAATGACCGTTCACTTCATTGGCGCCGGACCGGGCGCCGCCGATCTGCTGACCCTGCGCGGGCGCGATATCATCGCCTCGTGCCCGGTCTGCCTTTATGCCGGGTCGCTGGTGCCCGAAGAAATCCTGGGCCACTGCCCCGAAGGTGCAAAAATCGTCAACACCGCGCCGATGGATCTGAATCAGATCATGGCCGAGATCGAAATCGCCCATCAGGCGGGCCACGATGTGGCGCGGCTGCATTCTGGCGATCTGTCGGTCTGGTCCGCGATGGGCGAACAGATCCGCCGCCTGAAACAGATGGGCATTCCGGTCAGCGTGACGCCCGGCGTTCCTTCGTTTGCAGCCGCGGCGGCGGCCTTGGGCACCGAGCTGACCCTGCCCGGTCTGGCGCAATCGGTGGTGCTGACCCGCACGCCGGGCCGCGCCTCGTCGATGCCCGCTGGCGAGACGCTGGAAAACTTTGCCCGCACCGGCGCGACGCTGGCCATTCATCTGTCGATCGGCAATTTGGACAAGGTCATCGCCGATCTGGCCCCGCATTACGGAGCGGATTGCCCGGTGGCCGTGGTCTATCGCGCCAGCTGGCCGGACGAGCGAATCATCCGCGCAACGCTCGACACCCTGAAAGAAGCGCTGGACGCGAGCATCTCGCGGACCGCACTGATCTTGGTGGGGCCAGCGCTGGCCGGCGAAGGGTTTGACGAAAGCTGCCTCTATTCCAAGGAATACGACCGGCGCTATCGCCCGCAGAGCGCGGACAGCCCGTGGTCGAGCTGGAGTCATGGCGATGACTAACCCGCCGGGAGTTCTGATTTCGGCGCCCTCGTCGGGTACCGGCAAGACGACGGTGATGCTGGGCCTGCTCAGAGCGCTGGCCGAGGACGGGCTGACCGTTCAACCGTTCAAGAGCGGGCCGGATTACATCGACCCGGCCTTTCACCGCGCGGCGGCGGGGCGTTCCTCGTTCAACCTGGACAGCTGGGCGATGGGCGAACCGCTGCTGGGCGCGATCTCGGCCCAGGCCGAGGGTGCGGACATCGTGGTGGCCGAAGGGTCGATGGGCCTGTTCGACGGCGTTGCCAAACCGGGCGAGCTGGGCCATGGGTCGAGCGCCGAAACCGCACTGCGGATGGGTTGGCCGGTGGTACTGGTTTTGGATGTGGGCGGTCAGGCGCAATCGGCGGCGGCCACGGCGCTGGGGTTCCGGATGTACAACCCTGACCTGCCCTTTGCCGGGGTGATATTGAACCGCTGCGCCAGCCCCCGACATGAACGCCTGACCCGGTTGGGGATGGAGCGTGCGGGTCTGCCGGTGCTGGGCGTACTGCCGCGCCGGGGCGATCTGACCTTGCCTGAACGGCATCTGGGCCTGATACAGGCGGTTGAACACCCCGATCTGGAAAGCGCGATTGCCGGTTACGCGGCGTTTTTGCGAGAGCATGTGGATCTGGAGGCGATCAAGGCGGCGGCTTCATCAAGCCCGCAAGGGTCCTCGGCGTCGGCGCTGCCATTCCCCCCGGCGCAGCGCATCGCTTTGGCACGGGACGAAGCGTTTTCCTTTACCTATCCGCATTTATTGGAAGGCTGGCGCGCGGCGGGGGCCGAAATCCTGCCGTTTTCTCCGCTGGCGGATGAGGCCCCGGCGGCGGATGCCGATCTGGTCTGGTTGCCGGGTGGTTATCCCGAATTGCATGCTGGCAAGCTGGCAACAGCCGACACGTTCCTGACCGGTCTGCGCAAACATGCCGAGACAAAGCCTGTACACGGTGAATGCGGCGGTTACATGGCCCTGGGCGAAGCACTGATCGACAAGGATGGGGTAGGCCACAAGATGGCCGGGCTGTTGGGTCTGGTCACGTCTTATGAAAAACGCAAGTTCAATCTGGGATACCGCAAGGCGCGTCTGATTGCGCCGATACCCGGACATGGCGCGGGCGCAATGTTGCGCGGGCACGAGTTTCACTATTCGTCGATTGTCGACCAACCGGACGCGCCGCTGGCGCAGGTCTTTGACGCTGAAGGGGTCGAAGGCCCTCAAACCGGCTCGGTACGCGGCAACGTTACCGGCACCTTTTTCCACCTGATTGCGGAGGCTTCGACATGAGCGGCTTTGTCTCTTTCATCGGCTCCGGTCCCGGCGATCCGGAACTTTTGACGCTCAAGGCGGTGGACCGGCTCGGCAAGGCCGACGCGGTGCTGTTCGATGATCTGAGCAGCGGTCCGATCCTGACACACGCGCGCGAGGATGCCGATCTGGTCGGTGTCGGCAAACGCGCCGGTCGCCCCTCGCCCAAGCAGGACCATGTCAGCCGTCTGCTGGTCGATTATGCCCAGACCGGACAGCGTGTCGTACGGCTGAAATCCGGTGATGGTGGTCTGTTCGGTCGGTTGGAGGAGGAAATCGTCGCCCTGCGCGAGGCCGGTATCGACTATGAGATCATTCCCGGCATCCCGTCGGCCATCGCGGCGGCGGCGGCGGCGGGCATTCCGCTGACCCGCAGGCTGACGGCACGGCGGGTGCAGTTCGTCACCGGCCATGATGTCAGCGGCAAGCTGCCTCAGGATCTGAATTTACCTGCCTTGGCCGATGCTGGCGCGACCACCGTCGTTTTCATGGGCAAGCGCACGTTTCCATTGCTGGTCGAGGCTCTGAATGACCACGGGCTGCCGCTCGACACCCCGGCGCTGATGGCCGAATCCGTGTCGACGCCGGACCAGAAACTGCAACGCGCAACGATCGGAGCATTGGCGGAGCAACTGAAATCAGAGGTCGGCACCGCCCCCGCCCTGATCCTTTACGGCCCGTTGGCGGAGTTCGGGGATGTATGAGCTGAACCTGATCGGTATCGGCACCGGCAATCCCGATCACGTCACGTTCCAGGGGGCAAACGCGATACGGGCGGCGGACCTGATCCTGATCCCCCGCAAGGGCGAGAACAAGGCCGATCTGGCTGGACTGCGGGAGGAGATCATCGCGCAAGTGGCGGACGCGGCACCTCAGATCGCCTATTTCGATATCCCCAGGCGCCGCGCCGATAACGGCTATTTACGCGGCGTGGACGAATGGCATGACGCTATCGCCCTGCGCTGGCAGGAGACGATCGCCGGGTTTCCGCAGGCCCGGCAGGTGGCGCTGCTGATCTGGGGTGATCCATCGCTTTATGACAGTTCGCTGCGAATTGCGTCGCGGCTGGACCCGCAGCCGGTCACACGGGTGATTCCCGGCATCACCGCGCTGCAGGCACTGACGGCCGCCCATGCGATTCCGATCAACGACATCGGCGCGCCCTATGTCGTCACGACCGGCCGCCGCTTCCGGGACGAGGGCTGGCCTGACGGTGCCGACAAGGTTGCGGTCATGCTGGACGGCGAATGCTCGTTTCAAAGCCTTGATATGATGGCGTTCGACATTTGGTGGGGCGCGTATGTGGGCATGAAGGAAGAAATCCTGGTCAAAGGCCCTCTGGCGGACGTTGCGGACAAGATTCTTGAAACCCGTGCCCGGGCACGCGCCGATCATGGCTGGATCATGGACATCTATTTGCTGCGCAGGCGCGAAAAATGACCGAATGGGTCGCAAATGGGAATTGCGCGAACGACTGCATCGCGGCTAAATGAAAGGGTCTGGTCCTGCCGGAGAATTCCGGTGCTAAGAGGGAATTTGGTGCGGCCATCCCGGTGGTCAAATCCAAAGCCGCCCCCGCGACTGTAAGCGGTGAGCTTCTGTTCAACCAGCCACTCCCGGAACTGTCCCGGGGGGAAGGCGAACAGAGGCACCGACCCGCAAGCCAGGAGACCTGCCAGGCAAGAAACGAAACACCGGCCGTCGGGTGCGGCGGCTCAGGAGGACTAAAATGACGACCAAAACGCTCAAGGCATCTGCTGCCGGTTCGGCCTTCCTTCCGGCTCTGTTTGCTGTTGTTCTGGGTCTGGGGATCATCACCCTGACCGGCCATGTTCAGGCGTCCGCCCTGCACGACGCCGCTCATGATGTGCGCCACTCAACCGGCTTCCCCTGCCACTGACCCATGTTCAGTCGCATTCTGACCAGCGCGTTGTTCGCTGGCGCTGCAGCAGGGCTGATCACCGCCCTGCTGCAGCTCGTATTTGTGCAGCCCGTCCTGCTTCACGCTGAACTCTACGAGTCCGGCGAATTGGTGCATTTCGGAGCAGCCGCCGTTTCGGCACATCCGGATCTGCCGGGGTTCGACCTGATGCGCGATGGGCTGAGCATCGTGTTCACCATGCTGACCTATTCCGGCTATGCGCTGGTGCTGGTGGCCCTGATGTCGATGGCAGAACGGATGGGCCATGAGGTCAATGCCCGCACCGGCATCCTGTGGGGGTTGGCGGGCTTCATCACTTTCCACTTCGCGCCCGGACTGTCCTTGGCGCCTGAGGTGCCCGGTGTGGCCTATTCCGACATCACCGCGCGCCAGATCTGGTGGACCGGAACCGTGGCAGCGGCAGGTGTCGCCATGTGGCTGATCGCGTTCGGTGGCAATCTGATCAGCTACCTGATCGCGACCGTGCTGCTTTTGGCGCCGCACCTGATCGGAGCCCCCGAACCCGACAGCTTTACCGGCCCGGTTCCGACCGAACTGGGCGCCCTGTTCGCGGCGCGCGCCTTTGGTGTCGGTATGGCCGCCTGGGTTCTGGTGGGCACGTTTGCCGGATATTTCTGGCAGGCCGAAGGAAAACGCGCCGAAGCCAACGCGTAATCGTTTGCTGATGCATCCCGCCGGGCCAGACGCCCGGCGGGATTATTTATATCAAAAGGATACGAGATGTTCCGATCTCTCGCACTTTTCGGCATCGGCCTGATCTTTGGCGCTGGCGCAGGTTTCGTGACGGCGGCGGGTTATGGCGTGACATTTGAAGGCCACGATCACGGCGACCCGGCCCAACACGGCGAAGCCGGTTCACATGATCATGCCACAACCGTAAATTTTTCATCGGGCGCGGACGCACCGGGCCTTGAGGTCATGCTTGCCAAAGATCCGATGGCCGGTTGGAATCTGCATGTCATTCCGCGGAATTTCCGCTTTTCCCCGGAAAATGCCTCGCTGGCGGACAGGCCGGGCGAAGGCCATGCGCATGTCTATGTCAATGGTGCCAAGCTGGCGCGTCTTTATGGCGAGTGGATGCATATCGACGAATTGCCCAAAGGCGAAGTCGAGATCGAAGTCTCTCTGAACGCCAACGATCACAGCCAGCTGACCGTGGATGACGTGCCCGTCGCCGCCTCGGTCGCGGTTCAGGTCGACTGAATCGCCGGTATCCGCGCGCGCAGGCACAGGCGAAGCCGCCCGCATGGTCGGGCGTCTTCGATCCAGCCCGAGGCGCTGTCCAGATAAGTCTGGCAAGTGGCGGCGATGTCGTCAGCATCCTTGACCGGATCAAGGTCGGAAAAGACATACGAGGCCAGTCCCTGCCCCTGCAACCCCAGGGCAACCGGTTGCTCGCATGCGCTGAAACAGGCGTGTTGCGTAAGTTCGACCCGATCGGAAAGCCCGGCCTTTGCAAGCGCATCTGTCACGGCATCACGCTCGGCCTCGCGATCCCGCGCTCCAAGGCAGCTGGAACAGATCAGCAATCGAATACGTTGGGTGGTCATGTATGGCCCATGCTTGCGTCGGGCCGTTATTGCGGGTTTCGACCTGCATGCGCAAGCCGGGTTTGATCGGATGGACACGGGATTGTGACACCGGACATATGCAAAATCTGGCATCACAGTCTTGTCAAACCAACCGGAGCTGGAACGATGAAACGTCTGTGGACAATCCTTTGCCTTGCCGCCCTGCCCGCTTGGGCCGGTGATCTGGAACCCCGCGAAGGATGGGAAGTTCATCAATCTACCAAGACCTATGAAGATCTTGTCTCCGACACCGCGGCGGCGATCAAGGGCAACGGCCTGATCGTAGTGACGCAGGCGGGGCCGACCAAGGCTGCGGCGGCGCGCGGCATCACCATCCCCGGCAACCGTGTCATGGGGGCGTTCAATAACGACTATGCCGTGCGCGTGCTGGAGACATCGACGGCAGCCATGATCGAGGCGCCGATCCGTTTCTACGTCACAGAAAACGCGGACGGTACCGCAACGCTGTCCTACAAGACGCCAAGTTTCGTCTTTGCGCCCTATCTGGACGAGGGCGGCGATGAACTGGCCGCCATTGCACAGGAATTGGACGGAAAGTTCCAATCCGTGGCGGAATCGGCAGTAAAATAGTCACACCGGCGTGAAGGCGCTTGCACCTTCCTGCTCACTCCGCAATCTGCCTGTCGAAAACGAACGGAGCGTTTGAGATGCAGGAAATCGTGCCCCGCGCAGCGGATCTTTTGGCAAGACGGCTATACGAGGCCGGCTGCCGCCACGCCTTTGGCATGCCGGGCGGTGAGGTTCTGACCCTGGTCGACGCGCTGGAACAGGCTGGGATTCAGTTTCATCTGGCCAAGCATGAAAATGCTGCCGGGTTCATGGCCGAGGGGGTCCACCACCGCGACGGCGCGCCCGCCATTCTGGTTGCTACATTGGGTCCGGGCGCGATGAATGGCATCAACGTGGTCGCAAATGCGTTTCAGGACCGGGTGCCGATGATCGTGTTGACCGGTTGCGTCGATGCGGATGAGGCGCTGACCTATACGCATCAGGTGATGGATCACGCGCAGGTCTATCGCTCGATCACCAAGGGAACCTTCGTGCTAACGCCCAACGGGGCCGACATCGTTGCCGACAAGGCGGTTTCCTTGGCAACACAGGCCCGCCCCGGTCCGGTGCATATCGACGTGCCGATCTCGGTGGCCGATGCGCGCGTTTCGGTTCCGAGATTGCGGCGGCTGGCCGCTGCCGCGCCGGTGACGCCGCAGGGAACCTGCCTGGAAAAGGCCCGCCACTGGATGGCCGAGGCCGAGCGCCCCGTTGCGATCATCGGCCTCGATACGCTTTATGACGGGTCGCACCGGGTACTCAGGGCATTTCTTGAGCATTTCGGAATTCCTTTTGTCACCACCTATAAAGCCAAGGGCATTCTGCCCGAGGATCACCCGTTGTGTCTGGGCGGTGCCGGGTTGTCGCCGCTAGCGGACAAACACCTGCTGCCACTGGTGGAAAAATCCGACCTGATTTTCTGTATCGGTTATGACCCGATCGAAATGCGCCCCGGCTGGCGCGAAGTTTGGGACCCGAATGAACAGCGCGTCATCGACATCTCGGCGGTGCAGAACGATCACTATATGCATCAGGCGAGCCTGAGTTTTGTCGCCGACACCGCAGCGACGCTGGAAGCAATGGCCAAGGGCGTCCCGGCACGAGAGACTTGGCCGGACGGCAACCCGGAGCAGGTGCGCAAGGCGCTTGCGCTGGCTTTCCCGTCCGACGACGAATGGGGGCCTGCAGCCGTCATCGCCGAGACGCGCGCTGTCATGCCCGACAATGCGCTGGCCACGGCCGACAGTGGCGCGCATCGCATCCTGCTGAGCCAAATGTGGGAATGCTTCGAGCCGCGCGGGCTGATCCAGTCTTCGGCGCTGTGCACCATGGGCTGCGCCGTGCCGATGGCGATCGGGCTGAAACTGGCCGAACCGGATCGACCGGTGATCAGCTTTTCCGGCGATGCCGGTTTCCTGATGGTGGCCGGGGAGTTGGCAACCGCCCGCGAAATGGGTGGAAATCCGATCTTTCTGGTCTTCGTCGATGCGTCGCTGGCACTGATCGAGTTGAAACAGCGCGGCCGTCAGATGGCGAACCGGGGCGTGGATTTCGAACACCACGACTATGCCGCGATGGCGCATGCCTTTGGCGGGTACGGCCACACCGTGCGTAACCGGGCCGAGTTGCGGATCGCGCTTGAGGAAGCCGTGCAAGCGGACCGGTTTACGGTCATTGCGGCGGAAATCGAACGGGGGGGCTATGATGACCGTATCTGAAGGACCGCTGACAGGCGTCAAGGTGCTGGATCTCAGCCGCATTCTGGCCGGCCCTACCTGCACCCAGTTGCTGGGGGATCTGGGTGCAAACGTCATCAAGATCGAAAACCCCGCGACCAGGGGCGACGATACCCGTCAATGGGGGCCGCCCTATGTCGAGGATGGCGAGGGCAACCGCAGCGACCTCAGCGCCTATTTCATGTCCGCCAACCGAAACAAGAAATCCGTGGCCATCGACATAGCAACGCCCGAGGGGCAGGCGGAGATCCGGCGGCTGGCAGCGCATGCCGATATCCTGATCGAGAATTTCAAACCCGGCGGGCTGGCGAAATACAGTCTGGACTATGACACACTGTCCAAAGATCTGCCCGGTCTCGTTTACTGTTCCATTTCCGGCTATGGGCAGACCGGGCCGAACTCGGCCAAGCCGGGATATGATCTGATGGCGCAAGGCTATGGCGGGATCATGTCATTAACCGGCGAACCGGACGGCGCACCGATGAAAGTGGGCGTCGGAATCGCCGACGTGATGTGCGGGATGTACGCCAGCGTCGGCATTCTGGCAGCTCTGCGGCACAAGGAACGCACCGGTGAAGGACAACAGATCGATCTGGCGCTGGTCGACGCGCAGGTCGCTTGGCTGATCAACGAGGGCGTGAACTATCTGACATCGGGCCAGGTTCCACAACGGCGCGGAAACGGGCATCCGAACATCGTACCCTATGACGTGTACGAAACTTCGGACGGGCATGTAATCCTTGCCGTGGGGAACGACAGTCAGTTCAGACGGTTCTGCGGTTATGTCGGGCTGGACGCCCTGCCCGACGACCCACGTTTTGCCACCAATCCGGCGCGGCTGGAAAACCGCGATGCGCTGAACGCGTTTCTGCGACCTGCCTTGGTGCAACGGCAGACCGCGGATGTCATCACCGGCCTTGAGGGATTGAAGGTTCCGGTTGGTCCGGTCCGGTCGCTGGATCAGGTTTTCAGCTCGGATCAGGTTGCGGCCCGGGACATGCAGATCGACATGCAGGCGGTGCCCGGCGAGGTGCATCTGATTGGCAATCCTCTGAAGTTTTCGCGTACACCGGTGAGCTATCGCCACGCCCCGCCGGTTTTCGGAGCTGACACAGATCGCGTTCTGAGTGCCGATGACCCATTCAAAAACTGAAACACATCACGCCCGATATGCAGGGGTTTGCTGAAACATGCCGTTGAATCGGCGGATTATTTCGCGAAATCGACACACTTCCCTTCACCAATTCGCGAGCACCGTCGATACTGGTACGGGGGTCCAATAGAGTTTGTTAAGTCAAGCGCAGACCTAACACCCAATGGATTGGACCCACGCATGAAACAAGACGTATTCGGACAAATGAACAGCCTGTACCACGCGGACAGTGTCGAGGCGTGGGATGGCGTTCTGCTGGGGTTCATGGCGCATTCCGCAGTCACGCCGCAACATTTGGGCAAAGTACTGGAACTGGAACCCGGATTTGCCCTTGGGCATGCTGTCAAAGGGCTGTTCATGCTGCTTCTGGGGCGGCGCGAATTGTTCTCCATCGCCTCCGACGCGCTGGCGTCGGCCGAAGCGGCGATGGCAGAACAACCGATCTCGAAGCGCGAGCGCCATTTTGTCGAGGCGCTACGTCTGTGGCTTGCCGGTGGCCCGTCCAGATCAATTCAGGAGTTCGAAGCCATCCTGCGCGATCACCCGCAGGATACGCTGGCGATGAAGCTCAGCCACGCGGTGAGATTCGTTCTGGGCGATCCCGAAGGCATGCGGCGGTCGATCGAGCGTGTGATGCCCGCCTATGAACCGGATCATCGGGGCCGTGGGTATCTGCTGGGGTGCCACTCCTTTGCGCTGGAAGAAACCGGCGCTTACGAAAAGGCGGAAATCGCGGGCCGTCAGGCGCTGTGGATGGTGTCGGACGATGCGTGGGGTCTGCATGCGGTCGCCCATGTCCACGATATGACAGGAAATGCAGCGCAGGGTCTGGAATGGTTATCCGGACGCGAGGATGCCTGGAAGCACTGTAACAACTTCCGCTATCACGTCTGGTGGCACAAGGCGCTGATGCATCTGGATCTCGGCCAGATCGACCAGGCCCTGGATCTTTATGATCAGGAGGTTCGCAAGGACCGGACCGACGACTATCGCGATATCTCGAATGCGACCTCGCTGTTGAGCCGACTGGAGCTGGAAGGCATCGACGTAGGCGACCGTTGGCAAGAATTGGCCGACCTGAGTGCCGCCAGAACGGAAGATGGCTGCCTGATCTTCGCAGACCTGCATTATTTGCTTGCTTTAACAGGCGATAATCGTGATAGCGCAATCTCGAAAATGCTTCAGCGAATCCACCGAGATGCAAAGCTGGCCAATGATGATACAACACGCCGTATGGCAGACCCGGGAGTCGCGGCAGCGCATGGGTTGGAAGCTTTTGGTAACGCCCAATACGGGGTTGCCTTCGATCATCTGGCGGCCGCCCGTGGTTCGATGATACTTGCGGGCGGGTCGCATGCTCAGCGGGATGTGTTCGAACGGATCACAATCGACGCTGGAATTCGAGCAGGCAGACTGGATGCGGTCGAGCGTATTCTTGACGACCGCCGCGCCAAAAGATCAGGGGGTGAGGACAATTACGCCCTTGCCCGCCGCGCCTTGATCGACGCGGCACGTGGCGGAGAAGGCGCGCAAAGCGTTCCCGCCGAATAAACCAAAGAACCTGGAAGGACAGAAAACGCATGGCGACAATTTCGCCCGCAACTGATTTTGCACCGGCGGTGGCCAGATCCAAGGCCGCCGTGGGAACACGCGATCCGCGACTGGATTTCTATCGCGGCATCGCGATGTTTATTATCCTGATTGCCCATACGCCGAATGATCCTTGGGCAAAATGGATTCCGGCGCGGTTCGGGTTCTCGGACGCCACCGAGATCTTTGTGTTCTGTTCAGGCATGGCCTCGGCCATCGCCTTTGGTGGCGCGTTCGTACGCAAGGGTTGGTGGATGGGAACCGCGCGCGTCGCGTTCCGCACCTGGCAGGTCTACTGGGCGCATATCGGTCTGTTCTTCTTTGTCGCCATGTCCATGGCCGCGCTGGACATGTCCGGATATTTTGACAAAAGTTATGTTGCATCTCTGAATCTGCAGCATTTCTTCAACGATCCGATGCCGCAGATTGTCGGGATGTTCACCCTGACTTATGTGCCGAACTATTTTGACATCCTGCCGATGTATCTGGTGGTTCTGGCGATGATGCCGCTGATGATGGGGCTGAAACAGATCGGGTTCTGGGCAGTCGCAGCCGCGTCCCTCGGCATCTGGATGATCGCTCAGACCGGCGCCTTGGCGCTTCCAGCCGAGCCATGGTCGGACCGTCAGTGGTTCTTCAATCCCTTCGCCTGGCAGTTGCTGTTCTTTACCGGCTTTGCCTTCATGCGCGGCTGGATTCCAGCCCCCCCGGTATCGAAAACCCTCATGTGGATCTGCGTTCTGTTTGTGGTCTTGTCCGCTCCGTTCGGGTCGTGGAAAGTGTTCCTTTGGGTCGATGCCTGGAACAGCGATGTCGCAGACCAGATCCGCAAGACCTGGCCGCTGACCGAGGAGCTGCGTAGCAAGACCGAATTCGGCTTGTTGCGCTATCTGCATTTCCTTTCGCTGGCCTATATCGGCTGGGTAGTCGCGGGCGAGCATGGCTCGCGCCTCGTTGCCGAGGGCGAAGGGTTTGGAGCCCAGGTCTGGCGCTTTTTGCTGACCGTCATCACCAAGGTTGGACAGCAATCCCTTGCAGTGTTCGTGTTTTCCATGGCCGCCGCCCGCCTGATCGGGGTGGTTCTGGAACATGTCGAACGCGATGTCATCACCGTCTTTGTCATTAACATGATCGGCTTTGCCATGCTGATCGGCGTTGCCTATGTGGCGGGCTGGTTCAAGTCGCATCCCTGGAAGTCTCAGAAATGAAATTCACACGTCGCGCATTTCTTGCATCAACTTCGGCCCTGGCATTGACGCCCGCCGCATTTGCGACCGGGTCGGCAGTTCCGTTCAGCCATGACATGGTCATCGCCGAGGCCCGTGACCTGGCGAGCCGCCCCTATGCCGAACGCGAGTCGGTGCCCGAAGCGTGGCGCAACCTGACCTATGAGCAATATCGATCGATCCGGTTCCGGATCGAAAAGGGCCTGTGGTACGGCACGGAAACCCCCTATTCCATCGATTTCTTTGCGCCGGGGCTCTATTTCCCGCGCTCGGTCCAGGTGTTTTCGGTCCAAGGCGGAATGGCAACGCCGGTGGGGTTCGATCTGTCGATGTTCGACAAGTCCGACGAAGTCCCTGAACTGCCTGTCGGCGATACGCTCGGCTTTTCCGGCCTGCGCCTGCGCACTGAAATGCACCGGCCCGGCAAGACCGATGAGTTCTGCGTGTTTCAGGGCGCCAGCTATTTCCGCGCAATCGGCCTGCACGAGGCGTACGGCCTGTCCGCACGTGGTCTTGCGCTGAAAACTGGTGACCCGGATGGCGAGGAATTCCCTGAATTCATCCAGTTCTGGCTGGAGCGCCCCGCCGTGGGACAGCGCAACATGATCGTGCATGCGCTGATGGACAGCCCCAGCGTGACCGGGGCATACAGGTTCGACATCACGCCCGGGCAGGATTGTGAAATGGACGTGCAGGCGACGCTGTTCCCGCGCGAGGAGCTGCCCCACGTGGGCATCGGTCCTCTGACCTCGATGTTCCTATATGATCAGACCAACCGCACGCGGTTCGACGATTTCCGCCCCGCCGTTCACGACAGCGACGGGCTGATGATCCGCAACGGTGCCGGAGAGGTGATCTGGCGCCCGCTCGCCAACCCGAAAACCCTGCAGGTTTCGTCCTTTGTCGACCAAAACCCGCGTGGATTCGGCCTGATGCAGCGGGCGCGGGAGTTCTCGGATTTCGCAGATCTTGAGGCGCATTATCACAGACGCCCCGGTGTCTGGGTCGAACCCAAGGGGGATTGGGGCAAGGGAACCGTGACGCTGGTCGAAATTCCGGCGGATCAGGAAATCTATGACAACATCGTCGCCTATTGGCGCCCTGCGGAAGCTTACACACCGGGCAGCCAGATCGACCTGGCCTATCGTCTGCTTTGGGGAGAGGAACCCAAGCGCACACCGATGCCGCGCGTCATCAACACCGCGATGGGTGACAAGACATTCGGGTCTGGTCGGCTGGTCGTGATCGATTTCGAGGCCAACGAAGTGTTCGACGATCTGGACGCGCTGACCGTCATCGTTCAGTCACCCCATGTCGAAACCGCACCCCCGGTCCTGCAACGCAACCCCGATACCGGCGGCGCACGACTGGCGTTTTCCTTTGAACCGGGTGAACGCGACCATGTGGAGCTGCGCGCGCAATTGCGCAGCGATGGCGAGCCTGCTTCCGAAGTCTGGCTGTACAGGTGGACTGCATGAACCGCGATCTGCACATCATGCCGCCCGAAGCACCGCTGGCGATGCCGGCGCAGGATTTCGGGTGTGAGTTCCGGGATGCCAAGGCACCCGGCACGCAGCCCGCGCAGTCTATTACCCTGTGGCGAGCGCTTGCTTTTTCGCCCGCGATGGCAGCAACCCTGTTGTTGTTGTGGGTGATGCAGGACTGGTTTTCAGGCGACGGTTTCAGTGTGATCGAGGCTGTTCTGCTGGCTCTGATCTCGTTCAATTTCTTCTGGATCGCCTTTACCGTCAGCACCGTCGTCCTGGGCATGGTTTCGCTGTCGCGCCAGGGGAAACCGGAGCGTCAGGCCAAATCTCAGCCCCTTCGCGTGGCGCTGCTGATGCCGGTCTACAACGAGGTTCCGTGGTATGTGCTGGGCAATGCCCGCTCGATGCTGGAAGAATTGCACGCACGCGGCGGGGCACATCGCTATGCGATGTTCATCCTGTCCGACACGCGCGACCCCGCCATTGCCGCCGAAGAGCAGGCCAGTGTAGAAGCGCTGCGCACTACGCTCGCCCCCGATCTTGAGCTTTATTATCGCCGCCGTGAACAGAATACCGACCGCAAGGTCGGCAACATCGCCGACTGGGTCAGCCGTTGGGGTGGCGACTGGGATGCGATGCTGGTGCTGGATGCCGACAGCCTGATGACGGGCCGCGCAATCACCCGGCTGACCGATGCATTGTCCCGCGATCCGGGTGCAGGCCTCATCCAGAGCTTTCCGCAACTGATCGGCGCACAGTCGATGTTTGCCCGGATGCAGCAGTTCGCCAACGGTGTCTATGGGGTGGCCTTTGCCGAGGGGCTGTCGCGCTGGTGCGGACAAGAGGGCAACTATTGGGGCCACAACGCGATCATCCGGACCGAAGCCTTCGCCAGCAGTGCCGGATTGCCAAAGCTGCGCTCGCTGACCGGCGGTGAAAAGCTGATCATGAGCCACGATTTCGTCGAGGCTGGCCTGTTGCGCCGCGCCGGGTGGACCGTACGCTTTCTGCCGCGCATCCGTGGCTCGTACGAAGAAACGCCCCCGACCCTGATCGACCATATTCTGCGTGACCGCCGCTGGTGTCAGGGCAACCTGCAACACCTGAAACTGCTGAACTCGCGCGGATTCCGCCCGATTTCACGCTTTCACATGTTCCACGGCGCGGTCGGATACCTGATGTCGCCGCTGTGGTTTGCCCTGCTGTTGATGTGGGCGCTGATCGGTGAGGGCAAGGACGCGTCTGTCCTGCACTACTTCAGTCCCGACAATCCGCTTTTCCCGCAATGGCCCGAGATGTCCGAGACGCGTCATGTGCTGATCATTCTGGTTATGTATGCGATGTTGCTTGCCCCCAAGCTGCTGGGTATCGCCGCCCTGCCGCTGAGCGGAGCGCGCTATGCCGATTTTGGCGGCGGCTGGCGTTTTGGCGTTTCGTTCGTGTCGGAATTGATCCTGTCGATCCTCTATGCTCCGATCCTGATGGTACAACAGATGATCGCCGTGTTTCGTACCGCGCTTGGCCTGCAAAAGGGCTGGTCGCCCCAGGCTCGCGACGGAGGACGTTACAGCCTGACGACATTGGTCGTCTGCCATGCGCTGGAAACCGTCAGTGGTCTGGCACTGGGCGCGGGAATTTTCTTTGGTCTGGTCTCGGTTTGGCTGGCGCCCATCGCCATCAGCCTGGCGCTTGCCGTGCCTCTTTCGGCGCTCAGCGGAGTCTCGGCGGGCGCGGCGCGACGTTTGCTTGGTATGCGTGAAGAGTTCCGCGAACCCGCAATCACCCGCACCGCTCGCCGCCACCGTGGCGAACTCAAGGCGCTGCTGGAGGGCAAGGGTAACATGACCCCGGCGGAATGATCAGCCGCCGGGCAGCCCTTCGTACCAATCGACCATCATGTCGGCCCACCCACTGGGAACATTGTGCCCACCGGAATGCAGCGCAAATTCCAACGCGCTGCCATCTGAACAGCGGGTCCATTTCCGGCGCATGAACTGATCGTTGTTGCCGATGCTGTCGGGGATGTTGTCGACACATCCGTTTGCCGCACGCCAGATCTCCAGCCCGGCAAAGATATCCCCCTGCTGAAAGCGTCCGCCGCCCAGAAACCTGCCCTCAAGCGGGACCACGTTATCCGCCCAACCGTGGGTGTGAAACAGCTTTACCGGCCCTTTGCAGCTTTGCGGGTGCGGACGCCAGAATCCGCCGGACACCGGTGCATAGGCCGAAAACGCGTCTGGCGCGTCGCAGGCCAGGTAGTTGACCAAAAAGCCGCCTGCGGAAAACCCGGCCAGCACCACACGTTCCCCATCGACACCGAACCGTTGTGCGGCATCCTCGACAACCGAGGTCAGAAAGGCGGTCTCGTCGCGCCCTTCGCGGTCGCGGCCGGGATAAAAGTTCCAGCTGCGCCGCCGGTTGGGCCGCACCTCGCCCATGGGCGCCATCACCGCATATCCTCGTGCCAACAGCGGCTCGACCATGGTCCGGTTCTTCATTGTGCTTTCGCCGCTGCCGCCATAGCCGTGCAGGAAGATCACCAAGGGCGGATTGGTCTGCTCGGGCAGTTCGATGTGATATTCGCCCATGGCGGTTTCACATACACCCGCATCAGGGCCGCACATGGCGGATACCGCTGAGGCCGATGTTGCAAGGCACATGGCCAGACCAAGGGCTCGGATCATCCCGTCTCTCCGTCATACTTCAACACCGGCAATCCGGTTCTGACCCAACCGGGTCCGGCACGAGAGCCAAGCATGCCCTCGGGTACGTCGATAATAGCGGAAAACCCGGCCTGGGTCAGCTTGTTGCTCAGCCGGGCCGAGCGCACGCCGCGCGCGCAAATCAACGCGATGGGGCGGCTGGTGTCGCCCCCGACAATACTTGTCAGAGCGTCGATGAAATCCTCGCGCCGCATGTCGAGTGGTTTGGCACCTTCCCCGACGCCGGATGCGCGCCACTCCTGCGGTGTTCGGATATCGATCAGCAATATCTCGTTGTCCGTCGCTTTTTGGTGAGCTTCGGATACGCTGAGACGCCCACCGCCATAGTCTTCGGGAATCAGCCTGTATTCACGGACGCCCCAGCCGACTGCCAGTGCAGCGGCCGCCATCAATACAAGGCGGCGTGACAACTTTGGGGATCTGCTCAACTCAAAACCCATATATGAAACTCGACTTTTCCAAAAACACTTTTACCACAACCTGACGCCGCCCGCGCCCGTACTTTGCCGGGCCACGATCAAGAATGCGTCAAGACGCGCTTGGACTCATTTTCCTGCCTCCTTGGCCCTAGAAAAACCGGAAATCCCCTTCGAAACTGGACACTCGGGCAAAAATCCTTACTGATTTCCTTTAATTTGCGCGCAACACCCGGAGGCTACCGTTGTCACTCTTCCTCATCGCGGCCCTTCCCTTTATCGGAGCTGTCTTTCCCGCCCTGTTGATCCGCGCCGGCCGAAACGCCGCTGCATCGAGCGCCGGACTGACCAGTTTTCTGGCCCTCGCAGGGTTGTTGATTCACGTGCCTTCGGTAATGAGAGGCGAGTTGGTGACAGCCCGGTTCGACTGGATACCGGGTTTGGGTCTGAACGCGAATTTCATGCTGGACGGGCTGGGATTGCTGTTTGCCTCGCTCATTCTCGGAATCGGGCTTCTGATCATCCTATACGCACGTTTTTACCTGTCGCGCGAAGACCCGATGGGCCAGTTCTATTCCTACCTTCTGCTGTTTCAGGGCGCCATGGTGGGCATCGTTCTGAGCGACAACATATTGTTACTTATAGTATTTTGGGAGCTTACCTCGCTGAGCTCCTTCCTGTTGATCGGGTACTGGAAGCACCTGCCCGAAGGCCGTCAAGGCGCGCGCATGGCCCTGGCGGTGACCGGGTCGGGTGGATTGGCGATGATCGCGGGCATGCTGATTCTGGGCAATATCGTGGGGTCCTATGACCTGAGTACGATCCTGCAGAACAAGGACATCATCCAGTCCTCGCCGCTATACCTACCTGCGCTGATTCTGATTCTGCTCGGTTGCTTTACCAAATCGGCGCAGTTCCCGTTTCATTTCTGGCTGCCGCACGCGATGGCGGCACCCACACCGGTTTCCGCCTATCTGCACTCGGCCACGATGGTCAAGGCGGGGCTGTTTCTGATGGCGCGGATGTGGCCTGCGCTGGCGGGCACTTCCGAATGGTTCTACATCGTCGCCACCACCGGGTTGGTGACGATGGTGATCGGCGCGGTCATCGCGCTGTTTAAGGACGACCTCAAGGCGCTTCTGGCTTTCTCCACCGTCTCCCATCTGGGCCTGATCACCATGCTTTTGGGCTTTGGAACCCAGATTGCCGCCGTGGCGGCAGTGTTTCACATCATCAACCACGCCACGTTCAAGGCCGCGCTCTTCATGACCGCAGGTATCGTCGATCACGAGGCGCATACACGCGACATCAAACGATTGGGCGGGTTGCGGCACCTGATGCCGATCACGTTTACCATCGCCACCATCGCCGCGTTGTCGATGGCGGGCCTGCCGCCGCTGAACGGCTTTCTCAGCAAGGAGATGATGCTGGAAGAGACCGTGCACACCGTCTGGCATCACTCACACTATCTGGTTCCGGGCCTCGCACTGCTGGGTTCACTGTTTTCGGCGGCCTATTCGTTCCGCTTCATCGCGCATGTATTCCTGGGTCCCAAACGCGACGATTACCCGGCCACACCGCATGATCCCGGCGTCGGCATGTGGTTGTCGCCGGCGTTTCTGGTGATGCTGGTGATCGCCATCGGTCTCTTTTCCAAAGCGATTGTTGGTCCGCTGGTTGCAATTGCCTCGACTGCCGTCATTGGCGACGACCACCTGCCCTATTACTCGCTGAAGATCTGGCACGGCTTCACCCCTGCGCTTTACATGTCGGCAGTGGCAACCGTCGGCGGACTTGTCCTGCTTTGGCAGCACGGAACGCTCGAGCGGATCTGGAACAGCCTGCCGCGCCCCGAAGCAAAGACCATCTTCGACGCGGTTATCGGCGCCTTTACTGCCATGAGCCGCTGGATCACCGACAGTCTGCATAACGGTGTACTCAGCCGCTATGCCGTCATTTTCGTCGCGTTCACCGTGGGTCTTGGGTATTACGCCTATTCCAGCGGCAGCATCGGCGCCCCCACGCGCGTTCCCCTGCCCGCCCCGATCATCCCGATCATCGGCTGGATCTGTCTGGTCGGCGCGACGATGGCGATCATGTATTTCCACCGAAACCGCCTGCTGGCACTGGTCCTGATTGGCGTTGTCGGGCTGATCGTGTCGATGGCCTTCAACTATCTTTCCGCCCCCGATCTGGCGCTGACCCAGATCTCGGTCGAAGTGGTGACCATGATCCTGCTGTTGCTGTCACTGAACTTCATGCCGACCGTGACACCGTGGGACAGCTCTCCGCAGCGGCGATGGCGGGATGCAGCTATTTCTGTCGTGGCCGGATTGGGAACCGGCGGCCTGATCTATGCGATGATGATGCGGGATTTCGCCTTTCCGACCATCTCGGATTTCCACCTCGCCAACTCCTACAAGGGCGGTGGCGGCACCAACATGGTAAACGTCATCCTCGTGGACTTCCGCGGCTTTGATACCTTTGGCGAAATCATCGTTCTTGGCATCGCGGCCCTGGTGATCTTTGCCCTGACCGAGGCTGTTCTCGCGACCAAGGTTCGCGCCTATCTGCTGAACCGCAAACCGCACTGGCCGCAGTCGGGAGATTCGCACCCGCTGATGATGGTTGTCGTCACCCGCGTGATGATGCCCATTGCCCTTATGGTCGGCGCCTATATCTTTGTGCGCGGACACAACCAGCCGGGCGGCGGGTTCATCGCGGGCCTGATCGTGGCCATAGCCTTCCTGATGCAATACATGGCCAGCGGTTTCACCTGGGCCGCCGAGCGGCAGCGGTTCTATTACCACGCCACCATCGGCTGGGGCGTGCTGATCGCGGCGGCCACCGGCCTTGGCGCCTGGTTCAACGACATGCCGTTCCTGACCAGTGACTTCGGCTACCTCCATTGGCCGCCTCTGGAAGAGTTCGAGTGGGCCACCGCGATGCTGTTCGACACCGGTGTGTTCCTCGCCGTTCTGGGTGCGGTCATGCTGGCGCTTGAAAGCCTGTCGAGATTTGCCTGGCAGCCGGGCATTGCCCAGAAATACCCGATGGATATCAACCCGATGCGCGATAATCTGGATGAAGCCGAAGGAACCGGCGAAAGGGAGGAGGCCTGATATGGAAGCTTTGGTTGCATCCGCCGTTGGCATCATGACCGCCGCCGGGATTTTCCTGATCCTGCGTCGCCGCACCTTTCCCATGATCCTCGGGCTGTCGTTCCTGAGTTATGCGGTGAACGTGTTTCTGTTCGCCACCGGGCGGTTGGCCACGAACGCGCCTCCGGTTCTGAACAAGTACAAGGAGGTCGCTTATACCGATCCGCTACCACAGGCGCTGGTGTTGACGGCTATCGTGATCTCGTTCGGGATGACGGCGGTGATCGTGATCATCTCGCTCGGCGCCTATTTGTCATCCAAGGACGATCACATAGACATGACCGCCCACGACAGCGTGGATGAGGCAGGAGAAGAGGCATGAACCACTGGATCGTCGCCCCGATCGTTCTGCCCGCGATCCTGGCCCCGTTCATCGTCATGGTCCTGCGCCATCATCTGGACCTGCAGCGCATCTTTTCCGTCGCAGGCGCGGTCGGCTTGCTGGGCGTCGCCCTGACGCTGACGGCGCAAGCCGCGACCGGGGACATACAGATATACGAACTTGGAAACTGGCCGGCACCGTTTGGCATTGTTCTTGTGCTCGACCGTATGTCGGCCATGATGGTGCTGCTGACGGCGATTCTGGCGCTGCCGGTCCTGCTTTACGCCATCGGATCCGGCTGGGACAAACGTGGCAGGCATTTCCACCCATTGCTTCAATTCCAGTTGATGGGGGTCTGCGGCGCATTCCTGACAGGGGATGCCTTCAACCTGTTTGTGTTTTTCGAGGTTCTGCTGATCGCCTCCTACGGTTTGATGATCCACGGTGGTGGGTCGGTGCGGCTGAAGGCGGGCGTGCAGTACGTCACCTATAACCTGCTGGGATCCACCCTATTCCTTTTTGCTCTGGGCACGCTGTATTCCATCACCGGAACGCTCAACATGGCTGATCTGGCGGTGAAAGTTGCGGAACTGCCTACCGAGGACACCGCTTTGTTGCGCGTCGGCGCGGTGTTGCTGCTGCTGGTTTTCTGCATCAAGGCCGCAGTCCTGCCGCTGCATTTCTGGCTGCCCGCCAGTTATGCCAACGCGCCGTTGCCGGTTGCAGCACTTTTTGCGATCATGACCAAGGTGGGCGCCTACTCGATCCTGCGGATGTATACGCTGGTCTTTGGTCCCGATGTCGCGATATCGCACGGGCTGGTCGGGGATTGGCTGTTGCCTGCGGCGGTTCTGACGCTGGCGGTCGGCACCATCGGCATTCTCGGCGCACAGCACATTGCCCGTCTGGTCGCTTTTGCGGCCATCGCGTCCATGGGAACGTTGCTGATCGCGATTTCGCTGTTCAACGTCGAGGCGGCGGCCTCGGCGCTTTATTATATCGTGCACTCGACCTTTGCGACCGCCCTGCTTTTCCTCATCGCCGATCTGGTTATGGAGCGCCGCGGCGGCGCTATCGAGAGCAAACCACCGATGGCACAAAACGGCCTGATCGCCACGTTGTTCTTTATCGGCGCAATTGCTGCTGCCGGGATGCCGCCGCTGTCGGGTTTCGTGGGTAAGCTTCTGGTGCTGGATGCGGTGCGCGACGCCACCGATTATGCGCTGATCTGGGCGGTTATCCTGATCAGCTCTTTCGTCACCATCGTGGGACTGGCGCGGGCAGGGTCGCTGATCTTCTGGAAAAGCTACGAGGCGCAAAGCCCCTTGGAACCTGCATCGGATGCTGAGCCGGAAGATCCTGCACCGGTCGCGTCACCATCCGGGCTGGCCTTCACCGCCGTCTTCGGGGTTGTGGCCGGTCTGGTCCTGCTGACCCTCTTCTCGGGACCGGCATTGGAGTATGCTTCGGCCACAGCGGCACAACTCTTTGCGCCGCAAACCTATATTGATGCTGTTCTGAGCGGAGGACAGGGATGAAACTGATACGCCGGGTTTTCCCGCACCCTCACATGTCAGTGCTTTTGACTGTCGTCTGGTTGTTGCTGGCCAACGCACCTTCACTGAACTCTTTGGTATTCGGTTTGTTCCTGGGGATTGTCATCCCGTTTGTCACCCAACCCTACTGGCCCGACCGTCCCAAGCTGCGGAACTGGCCGATGGTGGCGGAATACATCCTGGTCGCGCTATACGACATCATCGTCGCCAATATCGCCGTGGCCCGGATCGTTCTGTTCAAACGCGATGCCGACCGGCAGCCCGCCTGGATCAGCATTCCGCTGGAACTGCGCACGCCCGAAGCTATTACTGTTCTGGCCGGCACCATTACCATGACCCCTGGCACCGTCAGCGCAGATCTGTCGGCACAGGGGCATTATTTGCTGGTGCACTGCCTTGACGCGCCCGATCCGGACGCTGTGCGCGACGAGATCAAGCAACGGTACGAACGCCGCCTGAAGGAGATTTTCGAATGATCACCTACGCGATCTATTTCACCTTTGCCTGTTTCGGAGCGGCCATCATCATGTGTCTATGGCGCATCATCACCGCCGACGGCGTCGGAACTCGGGTTCTGGCGCTGGACACAATGGTCATCAACACCATCGCCTTGCTGGTACTCTACGGGCTGTTCATCGGCACCGAAATATTTTTCGAAGCCGCGATGATCATCGCCATGCTGGGCTTTGTATCGACCGTGGCCTATGCGCGCTTCATGCTGCGCGGCAACATCATCGAGTGAGGGCGACATGGAAATTCTGTTCGAACTCCTGATCAGCTTTTTTCTGATCGTCTCGGGTATTTTCGGTTTTGTCGGCTCGTTCGGGATGATCAAGCTGAAGGACCCGATGTCGCGCCTGCACGCCCCAACCAAGGCAACAACGCTTGGGGTTGGCGGCGTTCTGCTTGCCTCGATAGGCCATTCCGTCCTTATCGAGCATCACTTGTCGCTGCATGAGCTGTTGATCACCCTGTTTCTGTTTCTGACTGCCCCGATCACGGCCCTGTTCATTGCCAAATGGCACATTCACCGTCATGTACGCCCCGAAGACCTGCCAAGTGTTGGCGAGGATGGCGTCTGGGCCACCCATGCCACCCCGCAGGACGAAGACGCACAGGACCCGACGACCAACTGACGCCCATGCAAACACCGCACCTGCCCCTGACCCGCGATCTGGTACTGATTGGCGGCGGACATACCCATGCCCTCGTTCTACGCAAATGGGGCATGAACCCTTTGCCAGGTGCGCGGCTTACCGTCATCAACCCCGGTCCGACCGCACCTTATTCCGGCATGCTGCCCGGTTTCGTGGCGGGGCACTATGACCGGTGGGAACTGGATATCGATCTGGTTCGACTTGCCCGGTTCGCCAGGGCGCGCGTGGTTCTGGGCATGGTCGAGGGCATCGATCTTTCCCGGCGCGAGGTGCTTGTACCCGGCCGGCCGCCCATCGGGTTCGACGTGGCATCGGTGAATGTCGGCATCACCTCGGACATGCCGGCGCTGCCCGGTTTCGCCGAGCACGCGATACCGGCCAAGCCGCTCGGTCCGTTCGCCGCGCGTTGGGCCGGATATCTGAATGGGGCGGGCCCTGCTTCGGTCGCGGTGATCGGCGGCGGCGTGGCCGGGGTCGAACTGGTGATGGCGATGGCGCATGCCCTGCGCAGTCGCAGCCGCGCGGCGCGGGTGACGCTGATCGACGCGGCAACGGCCCTGACCGCCACGCGCTCTAAAGCTGCCGCGCGGATCAGGCGGGCGATGGCGGACCTGGGTATCGACGTGATCGAGAATACCGGTGTCGAAAGCATCGAACTCGGATGCCTGACGCTGACGGATGGACGCCGGATCGAAGCCGAATTCGTCACTGGCGCTGCGGGTGCGCGCGCCTATGACTGGATCGCTGAATCCGGTCTGGCACTGCATGATGGCTACATCTCGGTGAACGGCTGTCTGCAATCCAGCGACCCGAATGTCTTTGCCGCGGGCGACTGCGCTCATCTGGCCGAAGATCCGCGCCCCAAGGCCGGGGTCTATGCGGTGCGCGAGGCACCGGTTCTGTTCGACAATCTGTGCGCCGCGCTGGGGTCGGGCCGAATGCGCCGCTATGTTCCGCAAAAGGACTATCTGAAACTGGTGAGTTTGGGCGGAAAATCCGCGCTCGGCGAACGGTTCGGAACATCTTTCAGCGGTCCGCTGATGTGGCGGTGGAAAAACCACATCGACCAGAAATTCATGAACCGGTTCCGCGACCTGCCCCGGATGTCGCTGCCGCCCCTGCCCCGCCACCATGCGACAGGCCTGCGCGAGGCGCTTGGCGACAAACCAATGTGCGGAGGGTGCGGCGCCAAGATCGGGCGAGGCGCGTTGCGCGAAGCGCTGGCTGCCCTGCCACACCACGAACGGGCAGATGTGACACCGCTGCCGGGCGACGATGCCGCCCTGCTCACGACCGGCGGGGTGCGTCAGGTCATGACCTCGGACCATTTGCGCGCGTTGGTGGCTGATCCGGTCCTGATGTCCCGTATTTCAGCGGTGCACGCACTGGGCGACATCTGGGCAATGGGCGCACAGCCACAGGCGGCAACCGCGACCCTGATCCTGCCACGCATGTCGGTCGACTTGCAGCGGCGCACAATGGCCGAGATCATGTCCGCCGCGAACTGCGTCATGCGTGCGGCCGGGGCGGAAATCATCGGTGGCCACAGTTCGATGGGCGACGAAATGACTATCGGCTTCACCGTAACAGGTCTGTGCGACCGCGACCCGATCACCCTGTCGGGCGGCATGGCGGGCGACAGCCTGATTCTGACCAAACCATTGGGCAGCGGTGTTCTGATGGCCGCCGAGATGGCCGGACAGGCAGACGGCGCCTGGATCGCCGCCGCGTACGAACATATGGTTCAGCCCCTAGGCGATGCATCTGCGATACTTTCGCAGGCTCATGCAATGACCGACGTGACCGGATTTGGCCTTGCCGGACACCTGCAAGGCCTGTGCGAGGCATCAGGATGCGGTGCTGAACTCGATCTGGATGTGATTCCGGTCATGGCAGGAGCGTTGGACCTGGCCGAAAAAGGCGTGCGATCCACCCTGTTCACGGACAACCGGGGGCTGACACCCGAGTTGCCCGAAGGTGGCAAGACCGATCTGTTGTTCGACCCGCAGACTTCGGGTGGCTTGCTGGCGGCTGTCTCCCCAAAGGATGCCGAAAAACTATTGCAAGAGCTACGAAACGCCGGATACCCGGCCGTAGTCATCGGTCGGTTAACCGACAGGCCCGGTCTGACCCTTCAGAGCTGAGACAGAATCCGTTCGATCTGTGCTACAGCGTGATCCAGGCCCGCACTATCCAATGATTGCGCGGTGACGCGCGCCAGCGGTTCGGCCGCACGCGCCCTGCGCGACCTCGTGTAGGCCGGGTCATAGTGCTGCTCCATCAGCAAGCGGGTCAGCCCTTGCTTGTCCTCGGCTTCAATCAGACCGAACCAGGTATCCACCACATCGTGTCCCCTATGAAACCGTAATGGGTTCAACCGGTCGCGCAACCGGTCGCCATCCGAAAGGATATCATCATAAGCACGAACGAGATACGCCGCCCGCGCCTCGATCGGGGCGGAGATTTCAATCCGGGGTGCCGCACAGAGTGATGACCACAGACTGGGCGGCAGGATGCGTTCACCCACCTTCGATGATTCCGCCTCGACCACGACGGGCCGTGTGGGATCAAGCGCGCAAAGCACCCCGGCAAGGGCCGATTCAAACGCTTTCTGGCTGGGTTGCCCGCCAGGCATTTCCCCCAATAGCGAGCCGCGATGATTGGCCAGCCCCTCCAGGTCTACCACCTGTGCACCGCGCGCACCGAGGCGCGCCAGAAGCTCGGTCTTGGCGGTTCCGGTATACCCATCCAGCGCAATGAAACGATGCGGCAGGGGATCGTCATAGAGATACCGGTTCACCAGCCGCCGATAGGTACGATACCCGCCCTCGATCACGTCGGCGCGCCAGCCGATCTGTTGCAGCATCCATGTGAACGATCCGGAGCGCTGCCCGCCGCGCCAGCAATAAACCAGTGGCCGCCAGTTGCCATCATGGTGGCTAAGGTGCTGTTCCACGTGACCCGCGGCGTTTCGGAATACCAGCGCGGCCCCCAGTTTGCGGGCCAGAAACGGGCTTTGCTGTTTATAGATCGTACCCACCCGCGCGCGTTCCTCGTTGTCGAGAACCGGCAGGCTGATTGCTCCGGGCAGATGATCCTCGGCGTATTCCGCCGGGCTGCGCACGTCGATCACGGTGTCGAAACCGTGGGCGTAAAGCTCGGGTAAGGTGTTGAAATTCAGTGCCATGATGACCGTCTATCCCGCCCGCAGACAAAGGGAAAGAGGCCGTAGGCATACATCAATCAGCGCCAGTGGCCAGGGGTTCGATCAGATCCGGCCCGCTGGCCCGGTTGGAATTGACGGTAACGCCAACCCGATGAAATCCCAGAACATCTTCACCTCCCGGCTGCATCAGGCGCGCTGCCCCCTTGCCCGCTTCTCCGAGCCACAAGGGCCAGTTTTCACTTTCCAGAACAAGCGGCATCCGGTGGTGAACGGCGCTCATCCTCTGATTGGCCTGCGTGGTCACGATGGCGCAGGTGGTTTCGCGGGCACCCTCGGGCCCCCAATCCTGCCAGACCCCGGCAAAGGCAATGGGGGCATCGTCGCGGCGACGGATGTACCAGGGCAGTCGTTGACCTTGATCCGACTTAGTCCATTCATAAAAACCGGTGGCCACGATCATGCAGCGGCGCTCGCGGCAGGCGGCGCGAAAGGCCGGTTTCTCGGCGATGGTCTCGGCACGGGCGTTGATCAGCAGCGGACCCGAGTTGTGCGATTTGTACCAGTGCGGGAGGAAACCCCACCGCATTTGTACAAGTTGTCGACCGGTTTCTGCCGCGCGGATCACATGCACCTGATTGGTCGGACAGACGTTGTAGTTGGGCACCGGCGGCAAAGCATTCGCTGGCTGCGCTGCAAACAGCTGCGCCATCGCGTCGCTTGGCAGGGTTATGGCAAATCGACCGCACATCCCCGCAGCTTAGGGCCGGAAATGACGAATGCAATTCCCCGGCTCACAGGATTTCTCTTGCACCTGTCCGTGATTGCCGGTGTAACCCGTGTCATGACACTCGAAAACGATCTGAAATCCACGGTGATGCTGCTCAATCAGGGGCGGCTCAAACCCGCTCTCAAGGGGGCGAAGGCGGGTATGAAACGGCACAAGTCCCATCCGGCCTTTCCCAATATCGCGGGCATCTGCCTGTCGGGGCTGGGCAAGCACAAGGATGCGGTGCCCTATTTCAAGAAGGCGCTCAGCCTTGATCCCGGGTTTCAGGACGCGCGCAAGAACATGGCGCAGACACTGGTGTTTCTGGGTCGGGCCGACGCGGCGATGCCGATGCTCGACAAGGTGTTGCAGGCTCATCCCAAGGATATCGGCGCGCTTTACATCAAAGCGCAGGGATTGATGGCACAAGGGGACAATGACGGCGCGATGGACTGCGTCTCGGAGGTTCTACGCCTCGAAAAACGGAACTATCGCGCCTTGCGGCTGCGGGGTGTGTTGCGCAAGGCTGTTGGTGACTATGAGGGTGCCGTTGCGGATTTCGAAGCGTTGTTGGCGATGAACGCCAATGACGTGGAAACGCTGGTCGATATCAGCCTGCCACTTGCCCGCCTGATCCGCAGCGACGATGCGACGGCGGCGGCGCGCAAGGCCGTGGCGCTGGCCCCCGACAACGCCGAGGCGCGGCACCGGCTGGCGACGCAGTTGCTGTCGAACGGGGACAGCGAAGGCGCTCGGTCAGAATGCGAAGCGGTTCTGGCACTGGTTCCGGGGGATCCGGTGGCGCTGGAAACGCTGGCACGGATGAACAGCGCTGAGCAAAATGCAGAACTTGCGCCCCGGGTCGAACAGGCGCTCAAGACCTTGCCCAAGGACGCGCCGGACCGGACCTATCTGCATTTTGCCCGCGCGCGAGTTGCCCAACAGGCGGGTGACATGCCGGGCTTTGCCGAGCATCTGGGCAAGGCCAACGCAGCGATGGCGGCAAAGGCCCCCTATGACGCAAATGAGACGGCGCAATCGCTGACATCGGTGCAAGTTCGGTTTCCGGATGAGAATTCCGTGACTTCGCCACTCGAACCCGCGTCGCCACGCCCGATCTATGTCGTCGGCATGCCGCGTTCGGGCACGACCCTGACCGAAGTACTGCTGTCGGCGCATCCCGATGTGGTGTCTTTGGGAGAGCGCGCGGTGCCCGCCTTGCTGCTCGATCACTATCTGACCGACAACACGCCCTATGACACGGATGCCGCGCGTGCCTATGCCGAGGCAGACCGTGCGCGTCTGCCGGAATTTGCACGCAAGGCGCAGGCTTATGTTGACAAGATGCCCGAGAATTACCGGTTGCTGGGCTTCCTGTCCAAGGCGCATCCCGAGGCGCGCATGGTCCAGCTCAGGCGCGATCCGCGCGATGTCGCCCTGTCGATCTGGCAGGCCCATTTTGCCGGGGGGTCGATGACCTATGCCTATGATCTTGCGGCCATGGCCGACCGGTTCAATTTTCACGCCCGCGTCATGGCGCATTGGCACAAGGTGATGCCGGGGCGGGTATTCGAACTGCGTTATGAAACCCTGGTTTCGGACATTGAGGGCGAGACAAAGAAGCTGGCAGAGTTCTGCGGCCTCGACTGGGTCGAGAATATGGCGCACCCCGAACGCCATGAGGGACAGGTTCTGACCTTCAGCGACACGCAGTTGCGCCAGAGCGTGCATTCCCGCTCGATCGGGAAGTGGCGCGAGCATGCCGAGATGCTGGCGCCGTTCATCGACGGGCTGGACCCGGGGCTGTGGCCCGAGATCCGCGACTGATCATTTCTGGATGATGCGGCCGTCCACGTAAGGTTGATAGGGCGCGTTTTTCGCCAGGTATTCCGCGGTGACATCGGCCAGGTCGGGACCGAAGTCATAGGCGTTCTTGTCGTCACCCGCGAACACGTCATAGCCGTCGCCGCCATTGCGGACATAGTTGTTGGTCACCACAAGATAAGTTGCCGCCGGGTCGATGGGCACGAAACCATCGTCGCTGGCCACCATCACCTCGACCACCCGGCCCTCGTTCGGTGCGATCGACGGGTCCCAGGTAAAGGTCATGCCCGCCACCTGCGGGAAGCGGCCCTTGACCTCTTCGACCTGGCTGACGCCGTTTTCCAGCGCGTCGATTATGCCCTGACCGCTGATCTGGAAGGTCGATAGCGTGTTCTGAAACGGCAGCACCGTCAGGACCTCGCCCATCGTCACGTCGCCGGGATCGATCGAGGCGCGCAACCCACCCGAGTTGGCGATGGCGATGGTCACGCCCTGATCCGCTACCCGATCCAGCATTGCGTCGGCCACCAGGTTGCCCATCTCGCATTCCTGCACGCGGCAAACCGAGCGGTCGCCCTGAATCGGAGCAGCGGCGTTGGCGACAACCTTGTTGCGGATCTCGTCCAACGGCTGCGCCAACTCGTCGATGCGCGCAACGGTAGCTTCGTCCTCGGTCACCGTGGCGTTCATGATCAGCGGCTCGCCCTCGGCGACGGTGACGTTGCCGTCGTCATCGAAGGTGACGTTCAACTCGCCCAGGAACTTACCATAGGCATAGGCCTGAACGATCGGCACTCCGTTGACCATGGTCGGATAGGGGCCGACCGCGTCTTCGAGCACGTTGGACAGAAGCGTATTGGAATGCCCGCCCACAATCACGTCGACACCCGAGGTTTCGGCGGCAATGCGTTTGTCGGCGGCATAGCCGGAATGGCTGAGCACGACGATCTTGTTGATGCCCTCACCCGTCAGCTTGTCGACCTCGGTCTGTACGGCGGGCACCGGATCGGAGAAGGTGACGTTGGGACCGGGCGAGGCGATTTCCGGCGTGTCGACGGGTGTAAGGCCGATCAGGCCGATCTGTTCGCCGCCCACCTCGATCACGGTAGATTTCTTGAGCACACCTTCGAGCAGTTCCTCGCCACTGAAATCGGCGTTCGACATCAGGATGGGAAAGTCGATCGCGTCGATGAAGCCGCGCAGAACCTCGGGGCCGTCGTCGAATTCGTGATTGCCCACGGTCATCGCGTCATAGCCCAGCTTGTTCATCATCTCGGCCGCGACCTTTCCCTTGTAATAGGTATAGAACAGCGAGCCCTGGAACTGGTCGCCGCCGTCGACAAGGATCGAGTTGCCGGCTAGCGCACGCGCGTTCTCGATCGCGGATACAAGCCGCGCGGTGCCGCCAAAGCACTTGCCCTCGGCGTCGTCCTCGGCATCGCAGGCGCTATCGTATTTGTTGATCGGCTCGAAGCGGGCGTGGAAATCATTGGTATGCAGAATGGTCAGCTTGTATTCGGCCACCGCCGCGCCGGCGGTCAGGCCAAGCGCGGCAACCGAGGTCAGAAATCGGGTGAACATCTGGTTGACTCCCTAAAGTTGTTTTTCTTTGGATCGTGCGCCGGGTCTTTGGCAGAGTCAAAGGGTCTGTGCAGGCGACGTAGGGGGAATTGCGGCTTGATATTGCCCCGGCCCCGAGGCATCTGGGCGTTATGCTGATCTACAAGATTTTCCGGGCGGACGAATGGGCCGTATTACAGACGCAGGGCGAGACCACTGGCGCGCCGGTCGATGTGGCCGACGGGTTCGTTCATTTCTCGACCGCCGAACAGGCTGCCGAGACCGCCGTCAAGCATTTTGCGGGGGCCGATGGGCTGACCGTGCTGGCCTGCGATGGCGACGCGATGGGCGATGCGCTGAAATGGGAAGTGTCACGCGGCGGTGCATTGTTTCCTCATCTTTACCGCAACTTGCGGCTGTCGGACGTAGTCTGGGCCAAGCCGCTGCCGCTGGTGGACGGGCAGCACCGCTTTCCGGATGAGATGGTATGAGCGGGTATGTCGATCCCGAGCGGGAGCAGTTCGAGGCCTTCAAGGCACTTGACCGTGATCACCCCATCGAAATGCTGAACCTTGTGAAATTTCGCGACAGGGCGATTTACCCCGAAGGTCACGAACTGGCGGGCGCGGGGTTGACCGGGGCCGAGGCGTACCAAAGGTACGGGGCCGAAACCGCGCCGATCATTGCGCGGCTCGGGGCCGCGATCGTCTGGCGCGGGGCGTTTCAATCCGTTCTGATCGGACCTCAGGAAGAGGCTTGGGACGAGGTGTTCGTTGCTCGCTATCCTACGGCACACACGTTTCTTGAGATGGTGACCGATCCGGTTTACAGGCAGGCCGTGGTGCACCGGCAGGCGGCGTTGGCAACCTCGCGCCTGATCCGCTGCGCCCCGGCCCAAAGTGGAAAGACATTCGGATGAAGATGATCGAAAAACTGGGGTTGGCCGCCCTGCACCGGATGGATCCGGAAGCGGCGCACGGGCTGTCCATAAGAGCCCTGAAGATGGGGCTGGCGCCCGCGCCGGGGCCTGTGACTTCACCCCGGTTGCGTACCACCGTCGCCGGTCTTGACCTGCCGAACCCTGTTGGGCTGGCGGCCGGGTTCGACAAGAACGGCGAGGTCCTGGGGCCGCTTTCGCGCGCCGGGTTCGGGTTTATCGAGGTTGGCGCGGTCACCCCGCGCCCGCAACCCGGCAACCCCAAACCACGACTCTTCCGGCTAAGCGAGGATCGCGCGGCAATCAACCGGTTCGGTTTCAACAATGACGGCATGGAGGTCATGGCCAAGCGGCTGGCGGGCCGTCCCAAAGATGCGGTGATCGGTCTGAACCTCGGCGCCAACAAGGACAGCGACGACCGGCCTAGCGATTTCGCCAAGGTGCTGGCACGATGCGCCGAATACCTTGATTTCGCCACGGTCAACGTCTCGTCCCCCAATACAGAAAAGCTGCGTGATTTGCAGGGCAAGGCGGCATTGGGCGCGCTGCTGTCCGGTGTGATCGAAACCCGCGACGGCCTGCCGCAGCGTTTGCCGGTGTTTCTGAAGATCGCGCCGGACCTGACAGACGACGAATTACAGGACATCGCCGATGTGGCGCGCGAAACCGGAGTGGATGCGGTGATTGCCACCAACACCACCCTGTCGCGCGATGGTTTGCGAAGTGTCCACAAGGGCGAGGCAGGCGGCTTGTCGGGTGCGCCCTTGTTCGAAAAATCCACGCGGGTTCTGGCTCGTCTCAGCCAATTGACCGAAGGCAGCCTGCCGCTGATCGGGGTTGGCGGCATCAGCACCGCCGAACAGGCCTATGCCAAGATCTGCGCGGGTGCCTCGGCGGTTCAATTCTATACCGCGATGGTTTATGGCGGTTTGTCGCTGGCCGCCGATATAGCGCACGGGCTGGACGACTTGCTGAAGCGCGACGGGTTAGACACTGTGGCGCAGGCTGTGGGCAGCAAAAGAGAGGACTGGCTGTGATCGAATATTGGCACAATCCCCGTTGTTCGAAATCCCGCGCGGGACTGGCGCTTTTGCAAGAGCGCGGCGCAACGATCACCGTGCGCAAGTACCTAGAGGATGCTCCCAGCCTTGAGGAGTTGAAGGCGGCCCAAGCCGCGCTGGGGCTTCGCGCGGTAGAGATGATGCGCACCGGCGAGAAGGTGTTCAAGGAGCTTGAGCTGTCGAAAACGGACGCAGATGAGGTTCTGCTGGCCGCTATGGCCGCCCATCCGATCCTGATCGAACGCCCCATCGCGTTGTGTAACGGCAAGGCCGCGATCGGTCGCCCGCCCGAGGCTTTGCTGGACCTTACCTAGGTCGACCTGGAGCCCGGCGGGTCCCATCGCACAAGCTCTGTCGGTTTTTTTTGCTCGTCGCGGTCACAAACAGTGCTCCTGTTTCGTCATAAAGGCGAAGGGAGACATCTATGACAAAATCCATCCTCGTCGGATTGGCGGCCTATTTCTTGCTGTTGGCCGCCGGTCTGGTCATTGCACCTGCTGAATTCTATCGCTCGGTTCCTGGCGTCTCGTCCACCGGGCCTTTCAACGACCATTTTGCCCGGGATATCGGCTTTGCTTTTTTCGTCAGCGCGACCGGTCTGTTTCTTGGCGCGCGCCGTAGCGACCGGACGCTCGTAGTGCTTGGCGCGGCATTCCCATCCTTGCATGCCGCATTTCACGTCGCCTCATGGGGCCACCATGCATCGCCTGACAGCGCCACGGTTTTGTTCGACATAGCTGCCAATACCATTCCCGCCGCCGTCGCCCTGGCCTTCGCACAGCGCCTCAAGGAGGTTCCGGCATGATCAGAGCTATCCTGAACAGGATGTTGAGCAAGTTCGAAAAGAACAATGACTATGACGCCAGCTATATGCGGCAGGTCGCGGAAGTTTGGCCCGGTGCTGCACTTCGCTACTTCGGCCTGTCATTGTTCAGCGGAATGACAGGACCCGCCCCGCAAATCTGGGCCGGTGCGCTGTTGGCATCGACGCTGGACGGCGATTGCGGGCCTTGCGCGCAGCTTGTCACAGGTTTTGCCCTGAAATCGGGCGTACCGTCCGATCACATTGCGGCATGCCTGTCACGCAACTTTGACGCCGCGGGCGAAGCTGGTCTAGGGTTCCGTTTTGCCGAAGCCGTGATCGCCGACTTGCCCGAGGCGGACGACCTGCGACTGGAAATCAGCAAGCGACATGGCGAAAGGGCGGTGATTGCGGCGACTTATGCCGCAGCGTCCGGCCGGGCCTACCCGGTCATGAAACGGGGGTTGGGCCACGGGCAGACGTGCCAGAAAATCTCACTCGGCAAGACACTGCATCCTGTAATACGGTCGGCCCGATGACAAAGACACGACTTGACCGGTTCGAACAGGAACGCCCGCGCCTGATGGCGCTGGCCTACCGGATGCTGGGCGAACGCGCCGCGGCCGAAGACGTCGTGCAGGAGGTCTGGCTGCGCTGGTCCGACATCACAGGCAACACCATCGGCAATCCTGCCGGCTGGCTGCACACCACGACGATGCGGTTGGCCATTGATGCGCTGCGGTCGGCCCGGCACCGGCGCGAGGTCTATGTCGGACCGTGGTTGCCTGAACCGCTGGTGCGCGATGCGAACGCCAGCAGCGAAGACCATCTGTCTCTGGCACAGGATTGCGAACTGGCGTTGCTATGGGCGATGGAGCGGCTGACCCCCGAGGAGCGCGCGGCATTCGTGCTGAAACAGGTCTTTGACGCCGACTACGAAGAACTGGCACAGGTCCTGGACAAATCCGAGGCAGCCTGCCGTCAACTGGTCAGCCGCGCCGGGAAAAAGGTGAAATCGGCAGGGCCGAGGTTTAAGGTCGAGCCACAAGAAACGGCCACGATGCTGGCCCGGTTTTCCCAGGCTGTCGCGGCGCAGGATCGCGCCACGGTCTTATCGCTGATGTCCGCCGATGTCACCGCAATCAGCGATGGCGGCGGCAAAGTGCGCGCCGCGTTCCGCCCGTTGGCGGGCCGGGACGAAGTGGCGCAGGTATTGCTTTCGATCGCATCGAAACCGGTCGGGCGTGTCGATGTCAGGACGGTCAGGGCCAACGGCGCGCCAGCACTGGCGGTTCTGGACGGCGGCGCAGATGACATGGTGTTTACGCTGACGGTCAATCGGGACGGGCTGATCGACTGGATCTATATTATGCGAAACCCCGAGAAATTGCCGCGCCGGCCACCACTGCCGGGCGTCGCGCATTGACCCGGCCGTTCACCACAATTCGGGTTTGTGCAGCGCCGGCACGCATTGGGATGGCCCTGACAGGGGCGTCGCATCTTTTGACGACAACGGCTGTCCCAGCCAGCCATGCGGATGGTTCAATTTCAGCGGGGCCTTTGCAAAATCCTCGGTGATCTGCTGAAACCCGACCCGGGAATAGTAACCGGGATCGCCGTAGGTTGTGACATAGTCGACGCCGCTGAGACGCAACTGATCCAGCCCATGCGCGATCAACTGTTGGCCGATGCCTTTCTGTTGCTGGTCCGTCCTGACCGCCACGGGGGACAGAATGAACACCGCCCTTGAATCCTGCGCATAGAGCAGCCGTGAAATACAGATGCAGCCAACCAGCACCTCGCCCGCATAGGCGGAAAATACATAAAGGTCGTTCTTGGGAGTTGTTGCCAGTAGTTCGGCAACCAACGCACCGATGATCCGGCCCTCCCCTTCCCCCTCCGAGGCGGTGAAGGTGTCCTGAAACAGCGTGGCAATCTGCTGTTCCCGCCCGTTGAAACCGGAAATGAATCTCATCCCCTCTGTTCCTTCCCTGACATCCGTGTGTCTGCGTGTCGGACAGTCATGCCACCTGCGCCTCCAGCCGCGGATAGCGCAGGCCCAGCGTCAGACCGCGGGCGATGTTGAGCACCATCAGCGCCGCCCAGAGTCCGTGGTTGCCGAGCGTGGGCACCAGAAGAAACAACGCCAGAACGTAGATGATGACCGACTGGATCATTGCGATTCTCATGTCGCGAGTCCATGTCGCGCCGATATAAATGCCATCGAACATCCAACTGGCGACGCCCAGAACCGGTGCCAGCGCCGCCCAGATCAGATAGTCACGCGCGCCCAGACGCACGTCGGGTGACGTGGTCATGATGTCGATAATCAGCGGACCCGCAACAAAGAACACTGCTCCCAATACGAGCGCGCCGCCCACCCCCCATTGCGAGGCGATGATCCCGGCACGTCGCAGCTGATAGCGATCCTTTGCGCCAACAGCACTGCCCACCAGCGCCTCGGCGGAAAAAGCAAAACCGTCAAGCGCAAAGGCGGTGATTTCCAGAAACTGCAGCAACACCTGATTGGCGGCGAGGTTGACGTCGCCCAGATCAGCGCCGACGAACAGAAAAGTGGTGAACGCCCCGGTCAGCAATACCGAGCGCACCATGATGTCGGCATTCACCTGCAACATGCGGCGCAGGCGGGTGGCGTCAAAGATGCGGGCCCAGTCGTGCCACTGTTCACCGGCGAAAGCCTCGCGGCACAGCCACAAGCCCAGCGCGAGGCCGGTCCATTCGGCGATCAGGGTCGCGGTGGCGACGCCTTCAACCCCCCAGCCCAGCCCCAGAACGAACCAAAGGTCGAGCGCAATGTTGAGACCATTCATCCAGATTTGCAGAACGAAGACACCGCGCGTTTTCTCGATGGCGATCAGCCAGCCGGTGACGGCATAAAGCGCGATGGTGGCGGGCGCGCCCCAGATGCGAATCTCCAGATAGGTGCGGGTCAGCGCCTCGACCTCGGCGCTGGCAGGGGCCAGTGCGAAAGCGCCCCAGAACAAAGCCGCTTGCGCAACGATGATAACCAGCCCCGCCGCGAAGGCCAGAAGCAGGCCGCGCATCAGCAGCGCACCGGTCTCGGCCATGTCGCCCAATCCGCGCGCTTGCGCGGCAAGGCCGGTGGTGCCCATGCGCAAAAAGCCGAACACCCAATAGATCGTGGCGAGGATCACCGCGCCGATGCCGACCGCGCCGATGGGGGCGGCCTGCCCCATCTGCCCCACCACGCCGGTATCGACGGCCCCGAGGATCGGAACCGTTGCGTTGGACAGCACGATGGGCAGGGCAATTTTCAGCACCCGCCGATGTGTGATGGGTGCCGAGGCGTCCTTCATGGCGGGTCAGGCTTTTTCGGATCGCGGCTGTGGCATCAGGAAATGGCCGGTCGCCTGGGCGAACATCTTTGAATGGTGGTCCTGCCACGCCTCGACCCGGACCGAGGCGTAACGACGGCCCGAACGGCTGATGAATGCGCGTGCATAGGCGTCGCGCGGCAGGCCCGAGCGCAGGTAGTCGACGGTAAAGTCGATGGTCTTGGGAAAGCGCATATTGTCGTCGGTCAATATCTCTTCCGGATCGATCTCGCCGCTTTCGATCCGGGGAAACAGGTGCGACCAGCTGAGCGTGATCACCGCCGTCACCTCAAGGAAGGCCGCCGTCACGCCACCGTGGATGGCTGGCAAGAACGGATTGCCGATGTGTTTTTCGTCGAAATTCAGAACCCCGGTCAGCTCGTCCCCGCGACGGTCGAAACTGATGTTGAGAAAGCGGATATAGGGCACGCCTTCGACCAGCGCCTTGAGTGCGGCATCGCGGCGCTGCTTGACCACCTGCATCGGTTCGGGACGGGCGCGCGCCATATCAGCGGCCCTCCACGGTAAAGGCGCCCGAGGCGGTGGCGACAGGTTGGTCCTGATCGTCATCGGTGGCGGTTGCGCGGACAAAGGCAACGTTGCGGGTGATGTGATAACAGGTCGCGCGCGTCGAAATTCGCTGGCCCGGCGTCGCGGCGCGCATGTAGTCTATGCGCAAGTCGATCGTCGCGGTGCCGCCGGGGGCGGAGGGATGGCTCATCACTGCGGCACCGCAGCAGGTATCCAGCATGGCCGATACTGCCCCGCCATGAATCACCCCGGTGCGCGGATCACCGATCAGGTCTTCGTTGTAAGGCATCGATATCTCGGCCTCACCGGCACCGATATGATCAAGCTCCAGCCCCAGCGCCTTGGCGTGCGGGATGGCCTCGATGAACTGGCGAGCGAGTTTTGTTTTGTCGACCATAGGCTTGGGTCCTGCTGTTGAGTGCCCCTTTATGGGCCGCTGCGACATCAAAGAGCAAGACCGCCTGTTGCGCATGACGAAACGACACCATAGGTTGCCGGGCGAGGAGAAACAGAATGTCCGACACCCGTTTGTCATTCAAAGAGATGTGCGCGGAATTCGACGTAACGCCGCGCACGCTGCGCTATTACGAGTATATTGAACTGCTGCAGCCAGACCGCGAAGGGCGTTCGCGATTTTATGGCGCGCGGGAACGCGCCCGGATGAAGCTGATTTTGCGCGGGCGCAAGTTCGGCTTCCCGCTGGAAGAGATTCGCCAATGGCTCTTGATCTATGAGGACGAGGGCAATCAGGCGCAGATGTCAGCTTTCATCGAAATGGCCGACCGTCAGATGCAAGAGTTGCGCCAGCAGCGCGAACAGCTTGACGAGGCGATGGACGAGTTGAAGCGACTGCGTGACCAGACCGCCAATAGTCTGGCCTGACGGGGCGCTCTCCGTCTCTCACTTCATCGTCATCCGAGCACGATACCCGTTGCCAGAACATGGGCAGACCGCCAAGCATGGCGCATGTATCGAGTGGAGGATCGAGCGTGACACAGTCCCATTTTCTACGTTCGTCATACAACGCCAATGAAAGGCGATTTTGCCCCCTTCAGGTTGACGTTGCGGAAATAAAATTTCCCGAAAGATGCCTGACGCGAATTGATCTTACGTCACCAAAAAAGTGACGCAGCGTCTAGCTTACGTAAACGTCAATTGCATGTTGTAAATCGCCCGACACCCGGCCAACTCGATATCACCAGGTACGTGATTTGAGAGATTGAGACATGAATGAAGAACTGATGACCATTCGCGAGATGTGCGAGACCTATGACGTGACCCCTCGCACCTTGCGGTTCTACGAGGCCAAGGAACTGCTGTTCCCGATCCGCGAAGGTCAAAAACGGCTGTTCACCAAACGCGACCGCGCCCGACTGAAACTCATCCTGCGCGGCAAGCGTTTCGGCTTCAGCCTCGAAGAAATCCGGCAACTTCTGGACCTGTATCACGCCGGCGACCAGCAACTGACACAGCTGACCCGCACCTATGAGATCGCATGTGACCGGCTTGCTGACATGGAGTTGCGCCGAGACGAGCTGACCCAGGCCATCGAAGACCTGAAAGAGCAACTGAAATGGGGCGAAAAGGTCATCGCCTCGATGAAAGAAGAAAAGAAGGCGGCCGAGTAACGCCTACCCCGCCCCTCAGAAAATTGAAACAATTGGGAGCCTTCCATGCCCGTCTACAACGCCCCAACCAAGGATACGCAATTCGTCCTGCATGATGTCCTGAACGTTTCCGCCTCGGACGTCCCCGGCTATTCGGACCTGGAACCTGAATTTACCGGTGCGGTTCTGGACGAGGCAGGCAAGATCGCGACCAATGTGCTGCACCCGCTGAACGTGGTGGGCGATGCCGAAGGGTGTCGACTGGAAAACGGCATCGTCTACACCCCGACGGGGTTCAAGGAAGCCTTCGAGCAGATGAAGGAAGGCGGTTGGACCGGGCTGGACATGCCCGAGGAGTACGGCGGGCAGAACATGCCCTATGTTCTGGGCACTGCCGTGGGCGAGATGTTTTCCGCCGCGAACCAGGCGTTCGTGATGTATCAGGGCCTGACCCACGGCGCGGCCTCGGCCATTCTGGCGCATGGGACCGATGAGCAGAAGAACAAATACCTGCCCAACATGGTTGCCTGTGAATGGACGGGCACCATGAACCTGACCGAGCCGCATTGCGGCACAGATCTGGGTCTGATGCGCACCAAGGCGGAACCGCAGGGCGACGGCAGCTACAAGATCACCGGGCAAAAGATCTTCATCTCGTCCGGCGACCACGACATGGCTGACAACATCATCCATCTGGTGCTGGCGAAAGTTCCCGGCGGCCCCGAGGGCATCAAGGGCGTGTCGCTTTTCATCGTGCCTAAATTCCTTGTCAACGACGACGGCAGCCTGGGCGAGCGCAACGGCGTCTCGGTCGGCAAGATCGAGGAAAAGATGGGCATCCACGGAAACTCGACCTGCGTCATGAACTATGACGCCGCAACCGGTTGGTTGCTGGGCGAAGAGCACAAGGGCATGCGCGCCATGTTCACCATGATGAACGAAGCGCGTCTGGGCGTGGGCATGCAGGGGTTGTCCCAGGCGGAAGCTGCATTCCAGAATGCCCTGGAATACGCCAAGGACCGCCTGCAGGGCCGCGACGTGACCGGGGTGAAGAACCCGGACGGTCCGGCCGATCCGCTGATCGTGCACCCGGACATCCGCCGCAACCTGATGGATCAGAAGAGTTTCACCGAAGGTGCGCGCGCGTTCATCCTGTGGGGCGCCACGATGATCGACAAGGCGCATCGCGCACAGGACAAGGACGCAGATGGGCTGATCTCGTTGCTGACGCCGGTCATCAAGGGTTTCCTGACCGACCAGGGCTATGACATGACCGTACAGGCGCAGCAGGTTTATGGCGGCCATGGCTACATCGAGGAATGGGGCATGTCGCAATATACCCGCGATGCCCGGATCGCGATGATTTACGAGGGGGCCAACGGCGTTCAGGCTTTGGACCTCGTGGGTCGAAAACTGGCGCAGGACGGCGGTAAGCACGTGATGGCCTTCTTCGAGATGGTCAAAACCTTCTGCAAGGAGAACGCAGGGCAGGACGAATCCTATGACAAGGCGTTTATCAAGCCGCTGAAGGCTGCATCCAAGGATCTGCAGGCCGCGGGAATGTATTTCATGCAAAACGGCATGAAGAACCCCAATAACGCGTTGGCGGGCTCTTATGACTTCATGCACATGTTCGGCCATGTCTGCCTGGGCCTGATGTGGGCGCGAATGGCCAAGGCCGCGGCGTCACGACTGGCCGCAGGTGCTTCTGACGCCGCGTTCTACGAGACGAAGATCGCGACCGGGCGCTATTACATGGCGCGCCGCCTGCCCATGACCGCCACGCACCTGGCGCGCATCCAGTCGGGCGCTGACACGGTCATGGCGTTGGAGGCCGCAAATTTCTGAGCATTGCGGCGGGGTCCGCCCCGCCGGCCCAATCACTGAAGAAAGAGACATGCCGAAACGCTTTCGCCTGACCCGCCGCTTCCCCGTCGCCATGACGGAAGACGCCTACCGCAAGCTGAAACAGTTTGCGAAACAGTCAGGTCTGGACGAGGGCGAGGCGCTGTCGTTTCTGTTCGAGAATTTCAACAGCGTAGTCGACGAGGAAAACATGATCCACCGCTTGCGGCTGTTCAACGCGGAACTGGAGGAGCGCAAGCGGTGAAATTAATCCTGACTTTGGTGGCGGTTGTTCTCGGGCCATTAGTTTTGGTTCTTGGAAAACTCGCGATTACCGTTGGAGTTGCAAAAATAGCTGACTGCCATGACGTCACAGCTGCCGGAGTCCCCGATTGTACATTGTTCGGCACACAGGTTGGCGAGTTTGTCTATTCAGGTGTCTTCACTGGATATCAGCTTGGTTTCGCGTTGCTTTGGGCCGCAGGTTGCTTGGCTGTTTTGTTCATCATCGGAATACTTATCGCCATAGGGAGAGCGTTGAAATGGTTATAAAACTTCATTGCTTCGGAGAAAGCGGCAATTCCTACAAAGCAGCGCTGGCGTTGGAAATGTCAGGGCTCGAATGGAAGCCGGTTTTCGTCGACTTTTTCGGCGGCGAGACCCGCACGCCGGAATACCGCGCCACTGTCAACGAGATGGGCGAGGCGCCGGTTTTGATCGACGGCGATTTTCGCACCAGCCAGTCGGGCTGCATCCAGGCCTATGTGACCGAGAAATCCGGCAGGTTCGGAGGTAAAACCCGCGAGGAGAACTATGACATCCTGCGATGGGTGCTGTGGGACAATCACAAGCTCAGCTCGATGGCGGGCCTGACCCGGTTCCTGATCCATTTCCTGCCCGAACAGCACCGCAACCCGGATGTGATCACTTTCAACCAGGGGCGGCTCAAGGCCGCTTACAATGTGTTGAACGCCCACCTTGAAGGCCGCGACTGGATCGTTGGGGACAGCGTGACCAATGCAGATCTGAGCTGTTGCGGCTACCTCTATTACCCCGAGTCTTTTGGATTCAACCGTGCAGACTGGCCCCATATTGACGCCTGGCTGACCCGGCTTTCCGAACAGCCCGGCTGGAAAGCACCCTATGACCTGATGCCCGGCAACCCGTCGGATCGCGCTTGAGGAGAAACACATGACCGAAGCCTATATCTATGACGCCCTGCGCACGCCGCGCGGCAAGGGCCGCAAGGATGGCAGCCTGCACGAGGTGACCTCGGTGCGCCTCAGCGCGCTGACTTTGAACGCAGTGAAGGAACGCAACAACCTGGAAGGCCACGCGGTCGAGGACGTGATCTGGGGCAATGTCACCCAGGTGATGGAACAAGGCGGCTGTCTGGCGCGTTCGGCGGTCTTGGCTTCGGATCTGGACCAATCGATCCCCGGTCTGGCGATCAACCGGTTTTGCGCCTCCGGCATGGAGGCGGTGAATCTCGCCGCCAATCAGGTCAAGGGCGGCGCGGGCGATGCCTATATCGCCGGTGGCGTCGAGATGATGGGCCGCGTGGCCATGGGCAGCGACGGCGCGGCGATCGCCGTTGATCCCAGCCTCGCGATGGAGACCTATTTCGTGCCGCAGGGCATCTCGGCCGACCTCATCGCCACGGAATACGGATTCAGCCGCGACGATGCCGACGCATTGGCAGTCGAGTCGCAGCGCCGCGCGGCGGTCGCCTGGGAAGAAAACCGGTTCGAAAAATCGGTCATCACCGTCCGGGATCAGAACGGCCTGACCATTCTGGATCGCGACGAATACATGCGCCCCGGCACCGACATGCAAAGCCTTGGCGCGCTTAACCCCTCTTTCGCGATGATGGGCGAACAGATGCCGGGCTTCGACAAGGTGGCGATGCTGAAATACCCACATATCGAGCGGATCAACCACATCCACCACGCGGGCAACAGCTCGGGCATCGTGGATGGGGCTGCGGCTGTTCTGATCGGCAACAAGGAATTCGGCGAGAAATACGGCCTGAAGCCGCGCGCGCGCATCAAGGCAACCGCCAAGATCGGCACCGACCCGACCATCATGCTGACCGGCCCGGTACCGGTGACCGAAAAGATCCTGGCCGAAAACGGCATGGTCATCGGCGATCTGGACCTGTTCGAGGTGAACGAGGCCTTTGCCTCTGTCGTGCTGCGGTTCCAGCAGGCCTTTGACGTGGACCCCGGCAAGGTGAACGTCAACGGCGGCTCGATCGCCATGGGTCACCCGCTGGGCGCAACCGGCGCGATGATCATCGGCACATTGCTTGACGAGCTGGAGCGGCAGGACAAGGAAACCGGTCTGGCGACGCTCTGCATCGCATCCGGCATGGGTGCGGCAACCATTATCGAACGCGTGTAAGCGGCGGAGCAGGAGACCAAGAAAATGACTGATTTCACTCTGACCACCGACGCGGACGGCGTCGCCTTCATCACCTGGGACGCCCAGGGCAAATCCATGAACGTGATGACCCGCGACGCCTTTGAACTGGTGAGCGCGCTGGTCGATAAGGCACTGGCCGACGATGCGGTCAAAGGCATCGTCATCACCAGCGGCAAGGAAGGTACTTTCGCCGGCGGGATGGACCTGAATACATTGGCTACGATCCGGCAGGAAGCGGGGGAGGAACCGGCCCAAGCGCTGTTCGATTTCGTCATGGGTGGCCACCACATCCTGCGCAAGCTGGAACTGGCTGGCATGGACACCAAGACCAAAAAAGGCGGCAAGCCGGTGGCCTGCGCCATCAATGGCACCTGCGCGGGCATTGGCACAGAAATCGCGCTGGCCTGTCACCACCGGGTGATGACCAGCAATCCGAAATCCAGGATCGGCCTGCCCGAGATTCTTCTGGGCATCTTCCCCGGCGGCGGCGGCACCACTCGTTTCAGCCGCATGGTGGGCGCGATGGCGGCAGCCCCGGTGCTGCTCGAAGGCAAGATGTTGGAGCCAGCCAAGGCCAAGGGAGCGCAGCTGATCGACGCGGTGGCGGACGATCCGGTGGCGGCGGCCAAGGAATGGGTGCTGAACGCCAGGGAGGCCGATCTGGTGAAACCGTGGGATGCCAAGGGCTACAAGATGCCCGGCGGCGCGCCTTATCACCCGGCGGGGTTCATGACCTTTGTCGGTGCAAGCGCGATGGTGAACGGCAAGACCCAAGGCGCATTTCCTGCCGCCAAGGCGTTGCTGAGCGCGATCTACGAAGGCGCGCTGGTCGATTTTGATACCGCCCTGCGGATCGAGGCACGGCATTTCACCTCGATCCTGATGAACCCATCCTCGTCCGCGATGATCCGGTCGCTGTTCCTGAACAAGGAAGCGCTGGAAAAAGGCGCCGTGCGGCCCAAGGAGGTGCCGGATCAGCGTGTCAAAAAGGTCGGCGTTCTGGGCGCGGGCATGATGGGTGCGGGCATCGCGCTGGTCAGCGCACAGGCCGGAATGCAGGTTGTGCTGATCGACCGCGATCAGCCCGCCGCCGACAAGGGCAAGGCCTATTCCGAAAGTTACCTCGACAAGGGCATCAAGCGTGGCAAGGTCACGGCAGACAAGAAAGAAGCGATGCTGGGCCTGATCAACGCGACCCCTGATCTGGACGCGCTGAAGGGTTGCGACCTGATCATCGAGGCGGTGTTCGAAGACCCCAAGGTCAAGGCCGAGATGACCCGGAAGGTCGAGGCGATCATTCCCGAAGACTGCATCTTTGCCTCGAACACCTCAACGCTGCCGATCACCGGCTTGGCCGAGGCATCTGTGCGGCCCGAACAGTTCATCGGCATCCACTTCTTCTCGCCGGTGGAAAAGATGTTCCTGGTCGAGATCATCAAGGGCAAGAAAACCGGCGACCGGGCTGTGGCCAAGGCGCTGGATTATGTCCATCAGATCCGCAAGACGCCGATCGTGGTCAACGACGCGCGCTTTTTCTACGCCAACCGCTGTATCATTCCCTACATCAACGAAGGCCTGCGGATGATCACAGAGGGTGTCAGCCCTGTGCTAATCGACAATGCGGCGCGGCAACTGGGCTTCCCCGTCGGGCCGATCCAGCTCAACGACGAAACTTCGATCGATCTGGGGGCCAAGATCGCGCGGGCGACCAAGGCGGCAATGGGCCATGCCTACCCCGACAATCCGGGCGATGACCTGATCTTCTGGATGGAAGGTTTGGGCCGTCTGGGGCGCAAGGCGAATGCGGGCTTCTTCGACTATGACGACAAGGGCAAGCGCGTCGGATACTGGAAGGGAATGGCCGAGAAATACCCGCTGGCCGAGGATCAGCCTGATCTGATCGAAGTTCAGGAACGCCTGATGTTCGCGCAAGTTCTGGAAGCGGTGCGCGCGCTGGAAGAAGGCGTGCTGGAGGACATCCGCGAAGGCGACGTTGGCGCCATTCTGGGCTGGGGCTTTGCGCCGTGGTCCGGCGGGCCGCTCAGCTGGCTCGACATCATCGGCACGCCCTATGCCGCCGAACGCTGCGACCAGCTGGCAGCCGAATATGGCGAACGGTTCACCTGCCCGCCTC